>NZ_JAVWTF010000051.1:0-9699 GCF_036667855.1 Aurantimicrobium sp.
CCCTGAGATCCATGAACTTTCTTCCCTTTCAAGTAGTGACTCTTAATTACGAGTCCCACTTTTGGGGTTCAGTTCAAGCAGGGGGGCCGCATAATTTTTTTACAAAGAGTAAGTAAGCCAAAAACCTACTTGCTTGAATCTAACGCTAGTCGAAGCCATTGTTCTACCCCAGAAACGTGCACAGTCGTTAACGCTTTAGCTAGCTCTGTATCTTTGGCTTCGATTGCAGCAAGGATTGCCTTATGTTCGCTTAAGGTGCGTTCAATAGCTTTATCTTGAGTCAAACCGCGCCAAACACGTGCACGGACTGTTGAGCTGGAGAGAGAATCAAGCAGGCTTGTTAGGTAGCCATTCCCAGCTGCAGCGACTATTTGGTGATGAAAGGCTAAGTCGTGTTCAACTAGTTGTTCGATGCTAGAGGACTCATCTATCTGATGCATTAGAGTATGTAGCTCTGTGATTTCGTCAGAAGATATTTGTAATGCTGCTTGCGCTGCAGCAGCAGGTTCGAGGATTCTTCGGACTGCAAATAGATCCAAGATTGAAGCGTCGTCATGGAGGTCCACAACAAATGACACTGCTTCCAACAAAATATCTGGTTCGAGACTGGTTACGTAGGTTCCGTCTCCTTGGCGGACATCCAAGACCCTGAAGACAACCAGAGCTTTTATTGCTTCTCTAAGACTGTTCCGTGAGACACCAAGCTCTTCACTGAGCTCTTTCTCTGGAAGCAACCGATCGCCAGGTTTAAGTCGGCCACTAACAATCATGTTTTTGATTTGAAGAATTACCTCATCGGTGATGGCCATAAGACGATTTTACCCGCTATTTCATTGGGGAAGTCACTAAATTCCAATTTGCATAACGAAGTAAGTAATTTCATTTTTCAATCAATAAAAAGCTCTTGAGATCGCTAATTCCGATTGGCCAATTGAGGGACTTTAATAGGTGCTTTATTTGCGCATGCCTTCGCATACGAAGGCATGCGTAGGCATTTTCGTATTCCTGCTGGACAAACATCTTGATGCGCCACAACATCGAAATAACCCAGTAAATCACTAGAAAACTGGATGAGCCTGTCACTACTTTGTTCTTGCGATGAGCTTATAAAGTGGAGACGTGAATACGCCCCTGCGAACCCGTTTGGCGATTTCTGCGGGCAAACTTGCCGCCACCGCTTCGCGGTTGGCTGGCCGCGGTGAGGGCATGATCATTGGTGGCACCGTCGCCCTCAAAATCTCTACCCACGCGCTAGAAGATCTTGCGCAGGGTCGCGTGGCAGCGCTTGTCTCTGCAACGAACGGGAAGACCTCGACAACTCGTCTTCTTGCCACTGCAATGAGCCAAGGTGGACCAATTGCTTCACCCACTACCGGGGCCAACATGACTGAAGGCGCAGTCTGGGCCTTGGCAACGGGAGTTCCTGGAGCTCAAGCAGTTCTCGAAGTTGATGAGGCCTACCTGCCTCGCATAGTGAAAGAGACCAAGCCCAAGGTTGTGCTCATGGCTAATCTCAGCCGAGACCAACTCGACCGCATGAGCGAAGTTGCCATGCTTGCTCGCAAGTGGCGCAAGATGATTGAAGAGAACCCCGAGGTCCTCATCATCGCGAATGCTGATGACCCCATCGTGGTCTTCGCTGCGGAAAAGGCAAAGAAGATTGTGTGGGTTGGTGCTGGGCAAGCGTGGACCGCTGATTCCTCTGTGTGCCCAGAGTGCGGAACTTTGTTGAGTCGTGATGAGAAGACCTGGAGCTGCTCGGGTTGTGGCCGCAAGCGCCCCACTCCTTCCTGGAACTTTGAGTGGAAAGCATCCAAGGGCACAACCACGGCAACCGCTATTTCTCCAACCGGTGAAAAGTTTGACCTCTCCCAGCTGAGCTTGCCGGGCCGCTTCAACGCATCGAATGCAACTATGGCTTTGGCTGCCTGCAGCGAGCTGGGTTACAACCTACCCAAGGCTGTCGAGCTGATGTCGACCGTCTCTGCTGTTTCTGGTCGCTATGCCATTGTTCAGTCGGGTGCACTGAAAGTGCGCTTGCTTCTGGCCAAGAACCCAGCTGGCTGGAGTGAGCTGCTCGACATCATGCCGCCTGCGCCTACTCCTGTCATCGTGATGATCAATTCGAATCATGCTGACGGTAGAGATCCATCCTGGTTGTGGGATGTTCCCTTTGAACGTCTCGCAGGTCGAACGGTGATTGCCTCGGGCAATCGCCGCCGTGATTTGGCTGTGCGGCTGCTGCATGCAGGAGTGGAGTGCGTTGTGGTCGAGGACCCCTTTGCTCAAGATGCTGAACTGCCCGAAAGTGTTCGCAAGCTCGATGTCATTGACTGCGCTGCTACCTACACCGCGTTCCAAAAAATTCGTGTGGGAGCTTTAGGCGAGGTGGACGCATGAGTAGGTCCGTCAAAATAGCCTCGATCTATCCCACCCTGTTGGGCACCTACGGTGATGGTGGAAATGTGGCTGCGCTTCGTCACATCGCCGCACTACATGGCATTGCTGTGTCAGTTGAGGAAGTCTCACCCGGCCAGAAGGTTCCCGCCAATGCGGACATCTATGTCCTAGGTGGTGGAGAAGATACTGCTCAATCAGCTGCAGCTGCAGCTTTGCACGCCAGTGGCGCGCTCGCCGAAGGCGTGAAGAACGGCGCCGCTGTTCTCTCAATCTGTGCTGGATATCAAATCTTGGGCCACACCTTCCTTGACGCCGAGGGCAAGCCTTCTGCTGGTTTGGGACTACTTGATGTCACCACGGACCGCTTGGACAAGCGTGCCGTGGGTGAACTCGTTGCTCACCCACTCTCGTCAGGCCCAACTGGAATCACGGCAGTTCTCACCGGATACGAAAACCACGGAGGCTTCACCCACCTGGGTTCGGGCGTTGAACCATTTGCTTCCGTGACCTCCGGGATTGGTAACGGAGATGGCACAACAGAAGGCGCCATCAATGGCAGAGTCATCGGCACCTACCTGCACGGACCTTGCTTGGTTAGAAACCCGCAGGTCGCAGAACAACTTCTGAGTTGGGCCATTGGCCGTAAGCTCGAACACATCGTCGAGGCAGAAGTGGAGGCGCTTCGTAGAGAGCGTCTCGACTTTGTGACAAAGAATAGGTAACTCCATGTCGACTACTACGGCCGCAAAGCCCGAGAAGACTTTCTTCGGTCAGCCTCGCCAGCTCACCACCATCTTCGGCGTGGAGATGTGGGAGCGCTTCTCCTTCTATGGCATGCAGGGCATCTTGTTGCTCTACATGTTCTACCCCGTGGCTAAGGGTGGTCTGGGTATCGACGTCAAGGTCGCTACCGGAATCGTGGGGGCATATGGTGGTGGCGTTTACCTCGCGACCATTCTGGGAGCCTGGCTTGCTGACCGACTCTTTGGTAGCGAACGTGTTCTGTTCTATGCCGCTGTCATGGTCATGTTTGGCCACGTTGCCTTGGCTGTTCTTCCTGCTTATGTTGGCCTGACCGTTGGTTTGATCCTGATCGCCATCGGCGCCGGTGGTGTGAAGGCTAATGCGACAAGCATTGTGGGTCAGCTCTATGCCCCCGGCGATGTTCGTCGAGACGCCGGTTTCTCCCTGTATTACTTGGGTATCAACCTGGGTGCATTCGTGGGCCCCTTGGCTACTGGTTTCTTGCAGACCACCTATGGTTTCCACTGGGGTTTCGGCCTTGCAGCCGTTGGTATGGCAGCCGGTTTGATCCAGTACTCCATTGGTCGCCGAAAGCTTCCACCACAGACTCGTGTTGTTCCTAACCCCCTTCCTTCCAACAAGAAGTGGATGGTCGGCGCACTCGCCGCAGCTGGTGTTGCCCTCATCGTGATCTTGGTCTTCTCGGGTGTTATCACCAGTAGCAACCTCGCCACGGTGATCATCATCGTGACCGCGGCTGCAGCTATTGCTTACTTCATCGTGATCTTGGGCAGCAAACTCATCACTCCGATTGAGCGCAACCGCGTGTTGGCATTCATTCCACTGTTCATCGCCTGTGCTGCATTCTGGTCGCTGTATCAGCAGCAGTTCACGGTCGTGACGGTCTTCGCAAATGACCAGCTCAACCTGAGCATCTTTGGTTGGGACATGCCTGTCTCGTGGGTTCAGTCGATCAACCCGGTCTTCATCTTGGCTCTCTCTGGTGTCTTCGCTGCGCTGTGGACCAAGTGGGGAACCAAGCAGCCCAGCACTCCGGTCAAGATGGGTCTTGGAACCATTGTGATGGGTATCGCTTTCTTGCTGTTCTTGACCGTATATAACGCAGCCCCTCACACCGCACCACTGCTCGCGTTGGTTGCCATCTTGTTCGTGTTCACCATTGCGGAGCTGTTGATTTCACCGGTCAGCCTCTCGGTGAGCACCAAGCTGGCACCCACTGCCTTCCGCACCCAGATGGTGGCGCTGTTGTTCCTCTCCAGCGCGCTGGGAACGGCAATGTCAGGTCAGCTTGCTGGTCTCTATGACGAAAAGCACCCTGAACTGAACTTCGATTACTTCGCCTACTCTGGTCTGGCGGCCATCGGACTCGGTATTGTGCTCTTACTCATTCGTAAGTGGGTCTTGAAGCTGATGGAAGGCGTTCGCTAATGATCACCACCGAGTTCACTGACTCCCAGGGCGTTGAAATTGTCTATGACGTGTACTCGGTTCCCAACCCCCGTGCCGTGGTTCAGATCATGCACGGGCTCGGTGATCACGCAGGCCGCTATGCCCACGTTGCTGCCGCGCTGAACTCAGCTGGCTACAGCGCCTATGTTCCTGACCAGCGCGGCCACGGCCGCACGGGGGTCAAGCAGTTCGGCGGAGATCTCTCCAAGCTCGGCAAGCTGGGACCTGGCGGTTTCCGCGCCGCGGTGGCGGACTTCACCGAACTCACCAACATTATTCGTGCCGAGAACCCCGGTGTTCCGATCGTGCTTTTGGGTCACAGCATGGGCTCACTCATGGGTCAAGTACTGATCAATGACCACGCAGCTGACTATGCCGCCGTGGTGTTCTCCGGAAGCGCCTATCGTCAGCCTGGCTCGATGAATGCGGGCAAGCTGAACAAGAAGTTTGACGCTCCTGGTTGCACCGGTCACGAGTGGCTCAGCCGTGACCCTGCTGTCTGGAAGGCATTCAAGGAAGACCCCTGGACCTTCGAGGCAGACACTCTCAAGCTCTATGGTCTTGCCGATGGCTTACGCCTGTTCGGCAAGCCCGCTAAAGACATGGCTCAAGTTCCCTTGTTGTTGATCGTGGGCGAAGACGACACCTTGGGTGGCAAGCCCAGCAACATCAAACTTGCCGAAAGCTATATCGAGCGTGCTGGCCAAACCGATGTGACTCTGGGGATTTATCCCGAGGCACGTCACGAAATCTTCAACGAGACCAACAAAGATGAAGTTCTCGACGACATGATTTCGTGGATCTCGGAACGAGTAGCGTCCTAAACAATCCGGCAGGTGTTGCCCAGTTCGGCATCCACTCCGCCTGAGCGCGCCTTCTCCACGTAGTTCGGGTGAAGGTCGAGCCACTGCGTGACAAACCAGCAGCCTGAGGTGACCTTTTTGTCGGTGGTGGCAATGATGTCATCAATAGTGCGGCGAACCAACACTGCACCGAGTCCTTCATTACGGTGAGCAGGGTCAATGAAGGTGCCGGTAATCATGATGTCGCCCTCGCGGGAGACGTAGTGGGCGACGCCCACTTCCTTCTCATCGCTCAAGATGACATAGCGACTTTGTCCGGGTTGGTGGACTACTTCAGTGCTCATAGAACGAGCCTAGGACGATAACTGCGAGAATGGGCGAGTGAGTTCAGCAACTGGTCGCATCATCGAGGGAAACAACCTCGAAGTTTTGGCGACGCTGCCGGATGAATCCATCACGCTGATTTATATCGACCCACCGTTCAACACGGGTCGTGAACAGAGTCGCAGCAAGGTGACGTCTGTCCTTGCTGCGGACGATTCCACCAGTGGCTTGGTGGGTTTCAAGGGCAAGAGCTATGAGCGCACCCGTAGCGATCTGATGAAATACGACGATCGCTTTGATGACTACTGGGCCTTCTTAGAGCCCCGGCTGCGTGAAGCGTGGCGTTTGCTCGCTGACGACGGCACTTTGTATTTGCACCTCGACTACCGCGAAGCACACTATGCCAAGGTGATGCTCGATGCACTCTTTGGGCGCGACAGCTTCCTCAACGAGTTGATCTGGGCGTATGACTACGGCGCGAAGGCGAAGGGTCGCTGGCCAGCCAAGCACGACACCATCTTGGTTTATGTGAAGAACCCCAAGAACTACTTCTTTAACTCGGAAGAAGTAGATCGTGAGCCCTATATGGCTCCCGGTCTCGTCACAGCAGAGAAGGCAGCCAAGGGCAAGCTTCCGACCGATGTGTGGTGGCACACCATCGTCTCGCCCACGGGTAAAGAGAAGACCGGTTACCCCACCCAGAAACCCGAAGGCATCCTGCGCCGCATCGTTCAGGCATCCAGTCGTGAAGGCGACACCGTGTTGGACTTCTTCGCCGGCAGTGGCACAACCGGTGCTGTTGCCGCATCACTGGGCCGCAACTTTATTTTGATTGATCAAAACCCCGAAGCGCTCGCCGTGATGCGGTCGCGCTTCGCCCCCCTCGAAGGAGCTGTGCGCTTTGAGTAATGCTGAACTTCCTCGCACCGAAGAACTCCGCGTGAAGCGTATCCCGGAGAAGCAGGTCTTCGACCGCGAAGCGTTGAACGCGCTCCTTGATGAAGCCATCGTGGGTCACGTTGCTGTGGTTCGCGGAGAACAGCCCGTGGTTCTACCGGTGGGGATAGGTCGCGATGGCGATACTCTGCTCATCCATGGCTCTACTGGGTCAGGTATTTTCCGTGAAATGGCGGACGGACGTCCGCTCTCTATTGCGGTGACCTTGCTCGACGGTCTTGTTTACGCGCGCTCAGCTTTTGAAAGCTCCATTCACTATCGCTCTGCTGTGATTATGGGCAGTGCAACCGTGGTTGAGGGGGACGAGAAGCTCGAAGCTCTCGCGATTCTCACCAACCACATGATGCCCGGGCGCTGGGACGAAGTTCGTGAGACCACTAAGAAGGAACTGGCAGCAACGATGGTGCTGCGAGTTCCTCTGGAACGCGTGAGCGTCAAGATCAGTGATGCCGGTCCAGACGAATTCGAAGATGATGGCGATGACCGCTCCATATGGGCAGGCATTCTTCCTTTGCGTGTTGTTGCGGGCGAACCCTACGCCTCCGAGATGACCCCAGAGGGAACTCCCGTTTCCCCTTCAGTTATTGCTCAAACGCAGCGTCTGGTTTAACTGACTCTGCCCAGGCGATGCCTGGGCAGAGTGTGAAGGTTGTTGAGCTTTAGGAAGTTTGTGCTTTCTTTCGCGACTTCGCTTTGGCCTTTTCCTTGTGAGCCTCGCGAGCAGCCTCACGTTCTTCGGCTTCCTTGAGTCGGATCGCACCAGTTGCCGTGCCAGGCTCAACAATCGAGCCCATCATCTCGGCAGCATTTTCGGCCAGAAGAACCGCATCCTCATCTGCTGCTTCCTGCATGGCCGACTTCTGACGAAGAGGGGTTGCCTTGAGGAACCAGCTCAGGATGAATGCGATCACCACAACCACAAGGCCGATTTGATAGACGGTCACCGTTGCTTCGGCAAAGCCCACGAGGAAGGGCTTAGCCAATGCTTCGTTCGCGCCCACCAAGAACGAGGTGTCGCCATCGAGGGATGAGCCCACAGCAGTGGGGTCTTTATAAACGGCAAGGATGCCGGCGTTAGCGGGGTTAGAGGTAATTGCTGGATCGGCCAATGCCTTAGCTACACCTGCCGTGATTGAAGGAGTTTCGAATGCCTTCTTGAGGGCTTCAGGGATGGTGTTGAACAAGACCGAGAACAAGATTGCCGTGCCGGCAGTTCCACCCATGGTGCGGAAGAAGGTTGAGGAGCTGGTGGCCACACCAATGTCGCGGGGGCCAACAGAGTTCTGGCTGGCTACGGTCAGAGTCTGCATCAGCTGACCCAGACCTGCACCCATGAAGAACATGCCAACCATGACGAACCACAGTGGGCTATCCCAGGTCAGTCTGGTGAAGAGCAAGAAGCCCAGAATCATGAAAGCAGTACCAAAACGAGGGAACCACTTATAGCTTCCGGTGCGAGACATGACCTGACCGCTGACAATGCTGGCAATCATCATGCCCAGGATCATCGGGAGCATGAGCAGACCACTTTCAGTGGGGGTCGCTCCCTTGACCAACTGGAGGTAGAGGGGGATGGTCATCATGGCGCCGAACATGCCAAAGCCCACGAATACGCCCAAGATGGTTGCCATCGTGAAGGTCTGTGATGTGAACATCTTCATTGGGATAAGGGCATCATCGCCCATGGAGCGCTCGATCATGACGAAGGCGACTGCTGAGAAGACACCAATTAAGTAGCAGGAGATGGACGCAGTGGAGAGCCAGCCCCACTCGCGTCCCTGCTCAGCAACAACCAGCAGTGGAACAGTGGCGGTGATAACAGTTGCTGCTCCCCACCAGTCAATGCGCACGCGGCGGTGAGTTTTAGGTAAGTGCAGCGCCTTGAGAACAATGGCCAGTGCCACGATGCCGATGGGCACGTTGATCAAGAACACCCAGCGCCATCCAGTGATACCGAGGATCTCAGGTGTTCCAGAGAGCAGACCACCGATGAGTGGCCCAATCACAGAGGAGACACCGAACACAGCCAGGAAGAAGCCCTGGTACTTCGCGCGCTCACGCGGAGCGAGCATGTCACCCATGATCGCCAGCGGAAGCGCCATCAAACCACCAGCACCCAGACCCTGGATAGCGCGGTAACCAGCGAGCTGATACATCGTGTCAGCTGTGCCGGCGAGAAGTGAACCCAGCACGAAAACAGAAATTGCGATGATGAACAGTGGGCGACGGCCGAAGATATCGCTGAGCTTGCCATAGAGCGGAGTCGAGATGGTCGACATGATCATGTAGGCGGTGGTGACCCATGCCTGCAAGGACATTCCGTCAAGGTCATCGGCGATGGTGCGCATCGAGGTGCTCACCACGGTCTGATCCAGCGCGGATAAGAACATGCCGGACATGAGTCCGATCATGACCATGAGAATTTCTCTCTTGGTCATGATTGATTCGCCAAGGGCGCGAGCATCTGTTTTCGACATACAACTTCTAACGTCAACGTTGAGGGGGGAAGAATTCACGGGGAAATACATCCCGTGTACTTCTCAACGCTATACCCCTCCCGGTTTATGAACTGCTCCCCAAAAGTTGGACTGATTAATCAGTATCCAATTTCTGGGGAGTATTTCTTTGCAACCAAATAGTTCACTCACAACACCTCAACGAGAACAGCTCGTTGATCTCTTCGAAACCGGCTTCGGTTATGTTGCCGCCGCTAACCGTTTAGGTTTCTCCGTTGACGCCTCGAAACAGTTCCATCGCAAGTGGATGCTTCATGGCAGGCTTTGTCTTATGCAAAGCAAAACCAAAAGTACTTTCTCTTTTGAAATCAAAAAAGAAGTAGTCGAACGTTTTCTTGCCGGTGCGACAAAGATGGAACTCGCGGCAGAGTTTCAGTTAAGTTCTGTTCAGCTTGTGACCGCATGGGCTCGTCAATGGCGAGCAGGCGGTGATGAGGCGTTGATGCCCAAACCTAAGGGCAGGCCTTTTGGTTCGGTTCAAAACC
>NZ_JAVWTF010000052.1:0-9575 GCF_036667855.1 Aurantimicrobium sp.
AGTTCAACTTCCAGGGCGGCGGGTTCGAGGACATTCTCGGCGGCATGTTTGGTGGCGGTGGCCGATTCGGTCAGTCTTCCGGCGGCTTCCGTGGCTACGGTGGCCCACAGAAGGGTCAAGACATTGTCTCTTCCGTCACCATTGACTTCTTCGAAGCGTTCCATGGCGACACCATGAGTCTGACCACCAGCGAGGGTCGCACCGTGAAGGTGAAGATCCCAGCTGGTGTTGCGGATGCTCAGAAGATTCGCCTCCGCGGCAAGGGCTACCCCAGCCCAGATGGTGGCGAAGCGGGAGACATCGTGCTCACTGTGAAGGTGAAGAAGCACCCTGTCTTTGATCGTGATGGTTTGAACATCAAGGTCAACGTTCCCGTGACCTTCGTTGAAGCAGCACTCGGTGCCACTATCGAAGTTCCCACCCCTGACGGCGAGACCGTGAAACTCAAGGTTGCCCCCGGCACTCCGAGCGGACGTTCTCTGCGTGTGAAGGGACGTGGAATCAAGACAGCCAAGGGAACCGGTGACTTGCTTGCCGTCATCCAGATAGCTGTTCCTTCCCACCTCGACGACGCGGCACGCGAAGCACTCGAGCAGTTCACTGCAGTTGCACCAACCGAGAACCCTCGCGCAGACTTGCTGTCAGAAGCCAAGCGCTAACAACTACCCATAGAGAGAGGAATAAAGGATGGACGAGAACCAGCCCATCTTTACTATCTCTATGGCTGCAGAGCTTGCCGGAATGCACCCGCAAACTCTGCGTCAGTATGACCGCATCGGCCTGGTTCAGCCAGGCCGAACTGCGGGTCAATCTCGCCGCTATTCCATGCGCAACGTCGCTCAGCTTCGTGAAGTGGCCAGGCTGAGCGCTGAGGGCCTGTCCCTTGAAGGCATTCGCCGCGTTCTTGATCTAGAAAACCAAAACGACGCTTTGCGTGCACGAGTTCGTGAGCTTGAGGCTGCCTTGGCAGACGCACTTCTGAACCAACCTGGCCGACGCGTCTTCGCCGCAGGAACTGCGGGAGACGTGGAGAGCCTCCGAGCAGGAACTCGTGCTCGCCGCCGCACCGATGTTGTGGTCTGGCGCCCCTTTGGGCGTGACTAATAAGCTGAGTTCATGGACACTGAAACGGCATACTGGATCGCAATCGTAGTTTTCGCTGCAGTAGTTTTTTCGATTGTTGCCTTTACGGCGGGGAAACTCAGCGCTGACTCAAAGTCACTCTTTGTAGCTAAGCCTGCAGAATCAGAAATTAGATCTGAACTCGTTGCGCTTCGCTGCCAGGTCGAGGAATTACGTTTCGAGCTGCGCCGTTCAAACTATAGGAACTTTGGTTCACCTGAACATCCAGTGAACTAGTCCCCCTCAGTCTCTTCAAAATCTAGTTTTCCCACATCTTTTTACTTGATGTGAGTGCTCAAACTTGGTTGTGACAAAGTCGCCTCAATACGAAGCTGATTGAAAGGTGATCATATTGAACGAGTCCCAAACATGGGCAGTAATTGGAATATTTGCCAGTACCTTGCTGGGGATGGCAGGTTTTCTAGTTAGCTCATTGAATAGAACTATTCGAGCTTCAATAAGTGTCCTTGATGGGAAAATTGATTCTCTGCGCCAGGAAATGGGAGTCCGCTTCGAATCGCTATCTGGCACAATTGATCATCTTGATCGTGACGTTCAGTTCCTCATGAAACGTGAACTTGAGGATCGCGCCTAGTTTCACATTGCACGTAGGCTGGGAAGCATGACTGACGCTGGTATCCAAACCCTGCTTGATGACTACTTCGAGCTCATGCACACCCAAGACATGTCCCTGTTCGACAAGGTCTTCCACAAAGACAGCAACCTTTACTCGTCCGAAAACGACGAGATTGTGATTCGCCCTCGCGATTTTTATCGAGAACAAATGGAAGCTCGTACTTCTCCTCAGGACTCAGGCAATGCTCGTCGTGATGAGGTCCTTCTGATTGACCAGATTTCAGCGGAAATTGCTCTCGCAAAAGTTCAGCTCGAAATGTTCGGTGGCGTCATGCAGGACTATTTGAGCCTGCTCCACGTGGACGGTTCCTGGTTCGTGATTTCTAAGTTGTACAAGCAGGTAGGTAAGTCCGCCTAGTCTCAAAGGATGAGCACTTTTCCTTTTGAGTCCCTCAGGCGTTGGCCTGATCTTGAGTCACCTGAGCTTCTTGCAAGTGACGCAGCAGATCGTCTGCTTTTATCTGAGCTCGAACACGAGGTGAAGGCAGACCCCAGCTTGCTGCAGGCCGGACTCGTTGTGATCGGCGACAACTATGGCGCCATCACGTTGGCTGCTCTCAAGGAGTTGGGATTTAGCTCTGTCCGCGTGCACCAAGATGCACGTTCGGGTGAACTTGCATTGGAAAACAACGCCAAAGAACTCTCCATCACTGGATTCACCCATCACGCCTTAGATGCTGAACTGGTCCGCGATGCGCGCATCGTGGCCATGCGTTTGCCCAGGTCTTTGGACCAGCTCGATCAGTGGGCTGCACTCGTTGCTGCCTATGCAGCACCGAACGTGCAGGTGTTTGCCGGTGGTCGACTCAAGCACATGACTCTCGGCATGAACGATGTCCTCAAGAAGTACTTCGGCATGGTTGTGGCCAGCCTCGCTGTTCAGAAGAGCCGAGTACTGCGCGTCAAAGAACCCAACAGCGAAGTTGCTCTTGAGTCACTTAGTGGGTGGCCCAAGTCCAAGCGCTATGACGTGATTGACACCACTGTGTGTGCCTATGGTGGTGTCTTTGCCGGCATCAACTTGGACATCGGTACCCGTGAGCTTTTGGCGGTTCTTGATCAGACACCAGCAGATGCCCAGAACATCATCGACTTCGGTTGTGGTTCTGGTTTGCTCGCGGTTGCTATTGCCAGGCTTCGCCCCAACGCAACCGTTGTTGCAACCGACCAGTCTTCTGTTGCCGTGGCGTCTGCGACAGCAACACTGGAGGCAAACGGTCTGAGCGGCAGGGTTGAGGTTGTGCGGGACGACGGGCTCTCCTCTCAAGCAGATGCTTCTGCCGATCTCATTCTTTTCAACCCTCCCTTCCACTCGGGTGCCGCGGTGCATTCCGACACCAGCGTGAGATTGTTTGCCGAGGCAGGCCGCGTGCTCAAGCCAGGTGGCGAACTCTGGGTTGTTGCCAACAGTCACCTCGGATACAAGCCGGTTTTGAAGGATCTCGTGGGGGAAACGCGTGAGGTGAAGCGCACGCCGAAGTTCTCCGTCACCTGCTCCACGAAGGGCTAGTTCTCAGGCTTCTTTCAGCTTCAGCCCTAGAGATTAACTGGGCAAAAGAGTAAACTTGAGCCATCACCACTCAACTTTGTTGAGCGGTGAAATCCACACTAGGAGTTAGAAAGAACATGCAACAAGAGCCGCAAGAAGAAAACAAGAGCGCGCTCGAGCTTTACGGTGTCAACCTCACCGAAATTGCAAAGAGCGGCAAGCTCGACCCCGTCATCGGTCGCGATGCGGAGATCCGTCGAGTCAGCCAAGTGCTTACTCGTCGTACCAAGAACAACCCCGTGCTGATCGGTGAACCAGGCGTGGGAAAGACTGCTGTCGTGGAAGGACTCGCCCAGCGCATTGTCGCCGGTGACGTCGCCGACAGCCTCAAGAACAAGCAGCTTGTCTCCCTCGACATCTCAGCCCTCATTGCAGGTGCAAAGTATCGAGGCGAATTTGAAGAACGCCTCAAGGCGGTTCTCAAAGAAATCAATGACTCAGACGGTCAGATCATTACCTTCATCGACGAACTCCACACCCTGATGGGTGCTGGTGGAGGCGAAGGCTCCGTGGCAGCAGCCAACATGCTCAAGCCCATGCTTGCTCGTGGTGAGCTGCGCCTGATCGGTGCCACCACCCTGGATGAGTACCGCGAGTTCATTGAGAAGGATGCCGCGCTCGAGCGACGCTTCCAGCAGGTGTTCGTGGGTGAGCCCGGTGTTGAAGACACTGTGGCGATCCTGCGTGGACTCAAGGAACGTTACGAAGCCCACCACAAGGTGGCCATCGCAGACAACGCCCTCGTTGCTGCCGCAGCACTCTCCAACCGTTACATCACCAGCCGTCAGCTTCCCGATAAGGCCATCGACCTCATCGATGAAGCAGCCAGCCGTCTGCGTATGGAGATCGACTCGGCCCCGGTCGAGATAGATGAACTGCGCCGCAGCGTGGACCGTCTCAAGCTGGAAGAGCTTGCACTGAAGAAAGAGAAGGACGACGCCTCGAAGGAACGCTTAGCCAAGCTGCGTGAAGACATGGCAGAGCGCCAGGGTCGTCTTGACAATCTTGAAAAGCGTTGGGAACTCGAGCGCAATGCTCTGAACCGCGTGGGTGAACTCAAGACCAAACTCGATGCTGCCCGCATTCAGGCTGAGCGTGCTCAGCGTGAAGGACAGCTCGAGCAGGCAAGCCGTTTGCTCTATGCAGAGATTCCTGAGCTTGAGCGTCAGTTGGCGGAGGCAGAGTCTGCTGAGCAGACAGATACTGAACGCATGGTCAACGACCAGGTCACCAGTGACGACATTGCCTCGGTCATTGCGGCCTGGACTGGTATTCCTGTTGACCGCCTGACTAAGGGCGAGACAGAGAAGCTGCTCACACTCGAGAATGAGATTGGTAAGCGCCTGATCGGCCAGAAGAAGGCTGTGCAGGCAGTGTCGGAGTCTGTTCGTCGATCACGTGCAGGCATCTCTGACCCAGACCGCCCAACGGGATCCTTCCTGTTCCTCGGCCCCACGGGTGTGGGAAAGACGGAGCTCGCGAAGGCGTTGGCGGAGTATCTCTTCGACGACGAGAAGGCCATGATCCGTATCGACATGAGTGAGTACGGGGAGAAGTTCTCCGTCTCACGTCTGGTGGGTGCTCCTCCCGGATATGTCGGATATGAAGCTGGTGGTCAGCTCACCGAAGCTGTTCGTCGACGCCCCTACTCGGTTGTCCTCCTCGACGAAGTCGAGAAGGCCCACCCAGAGGTGTTTGATGTTCTGCTGCAGGTCTTGGACGACGGTCGCCTGACCGATGGCCAGGGTCGCACCGTCGACTTCCGCAACGTAATCCTGATTCTCACCTCGAACCTCGGTTCACAGTTCTTGGTTGATCCAGAACTCAGCTGGGAAGAGAAAGAACGTGCTGTCAACGAGACGGTGCGTCAGGCATTCAAGCCTGAGTTCGTCAACCGTCTAGATGACATCGTGGTCTTCTCGGCACTGAGCCAAGAAGATCTCGGCCAGATTGTGGAGCTCTACATCGACCGCTTGCAGAAGCGTCTCGGTGAGCGCCGTCTTGAATTGGCCGTCACACCCAGTGCTCGCAGGTGGCTGGCAGAACGTGGTTATGACCCCATTTATGGAGCACGACCACTTCGCCGCCTGATGCAGCACGAGATTGATGACCGTTTAGCAACGGCCATCCTGGGTGGTGCTATCCGTGACGGCGACACTGTTCGGGTGGATCTCTCAGGCGACAGCTTGACCGTGTCTGCCGACCGGGCTCACCCCGTCTTTGATGCAGGGGATGAAGATCCCTTTATTGAAGCCGAGCTCATGGAAGACGAATAACTTAGCGCGCGCAACCGAGAGCATTCTCGTGTGAGAAGCACTAGGACGAAACCCTCAGCAAATGCTGGGGGTTTCGACCTAGAAATGGTGATTGGGGATTAGGTAGAACCTTCTCTCTAGTGTGAAGCTCGGGGAAATGTCACTAGCTGGACCTATATTCACATCATGAGAAACCTAGATCCAGGCCACCTACTTTCATATGTCGATGAATCTGGGGATACCGGTTATGGTCAACAGAAATCTTCGACTACGTACACGTTGGGTTGTGTCGTTATAAATAGCGCTCACTGGGGTGGAGTTCTAGATGAATATGTTGAATTTAGAAGAAGGCTAAAGGCCAAGTTTAGAATTCCAATGAGGGCGGAACTGAAGGCAAATTTTGTGCTTCGTGGAACGGGTTCACTCAAAGAATTGAATCTTTCCCCTGCAGAACGACACCTTATCTTCAGGAGTCATGTGAAATTTGTTGCTGATAATCCTTACCTACACGTGTTCGCAGTTGTTGCAACAAAAAACGGACGTCTCACAGGAAGCAAACTGTTTGATGAAACCTGGATCCGGCTTTTTCAGCGCCTTGAACGCACAAGTGATGCTTTGGGCGCTTCGACAGTTCAGCTCATCCATGATCAAGGAGAAGATGAGTCAATCCGGAAACTCGCGCGTTGGTCCAGAAGACGGCTAACTGCTGGGTCGCAAACAGGTTCAGGTCTAATTGCGCGACCTTTCAAAAATTTGGTCGAGGATCCAGTCGCCAGAGATTCTCGTGCGAGTTATTTCATCCAGATGGCTGATTTTGCCGCCTATGCGGCATACAGACGGATTCATCCTGGTACAGAGAAAGTCCAACAGATAGTTCCACAGAATTCATGGGACCTGTATGAGGAAGCGCTGTTGGCAAGGGTCACTAGTGCTCGATTTGGAGAGCCGAAGGCAATCGTTTCACTCCAGGCATAAAAAGGCCCCCGGTTTGACCCGGGGGCGGCTAGGGCCTCCCTCACCCATAAGGGGTGGCTTGGTCCTGGTAACAATATAACCCCAGCCACGGTCATTTAGCGAAACTTCAGAAAAGCAGGGTGTTGAGAAGGACGTTAACCTTGCCGCGCTTTGATGAGCTCAGCAGCTGTCAACTTGTGTGGTCTCTTTGTCACCATGTCACCGCTGAGGCCAGCAATCAAGACACCTGGATCAATCTCTAGAACACTGGCAATTCTCAGCAAGGTGTGAAGATTCGGATTGGCTTTCCCGCGCTCAATTTTGCCGTAGTTCGACACGTGCATTGCGGACATGTGCGCCACATCCTCTTGGCTCAAATCCAAGCTCTCACGGCGTTCACGCAGACGTGATCCCAGTATTTGTGCTGCCGCTGACGCAAGTGAATCCATGCCTCAAGCGTTCCGGCATCACGCACCATTAACCAGAGTTTAAAAGCCTGAGGTTTTAACGCTACTTTTAACCCCTAGCCGCGACGCCGGTCGCGGCATCAGGGGGATGCGGTGGCCAACGAGAACCTGGGCAATGCCAAGAAGGCAAAGAACGATGAGTTCTATACGCAGTTCAGTGACATCCAGAAAGAGATGAACGCCTATCTGGAATACAACCCAGATGTGTTCAGGGACAAGACAGTTCTCTTGCCCTGCGATGACCCCGAGTGGAGTAACTTCACCAAGTACTTTGCTCAGAACTTTGAGGCACTAGGTCTCAAGAAGCTCATCAGCACGAGCTATGCACCAGACAGCAAGCCAGACGCAATTCCTTACCAGCCCACACTGTTTGAAATGGAAAGCCCCGGCTACGACCCGGAGAAGACTCAGACCAAGGGAAAGATCTTCACCCTCACTCACGACAAGACCGGCGACAATGTCATCAACGTGGATGACCTCGAGTGGTCCTATCTCGAAGGAGGCGGAGATTTCCGCAGCGAAGAGATTACGAAGCTGCGTGATGAAGCCGACATCATTGTGACAAATCCCCCGTTCTCGCTCTTCCGGGAGTTCCTAGCTTGGCTTGTGGGGGCAGATAAAGACTTTGTAATACTTGGAAACGTCAACGCAATCACGTATAAAGAAGTTTTTCCGCTCATCAAGGACAACAAGATGTGGCTGGGTCAAAGCATCTCTTCTGGCGACCGTGAGTTCCGCGTTCCTGATAGTTATCCCTTGAATGCTGCAGGCTGGCGAGTCGATGAAGAAGGCCAGAAATTCATCAGAGTGAAGGGGGTGCGCTGGTTCACAACGCTTGATCATGGACGCCGTCACGAGCCTCTTTCACTCATGACAGAAGCTGACAACATTAAGTTCAGCAAGCATAAAGAAGTCAAGGGTATTGGTTATCAGAAGTATGACAACTACGACGCAATTGAGGTTCCCTTCACTGATTCCATCCCCAGTGACTACGACGGTGTGTTGGGAGTCCCCATCACCTTCCTCGATAAATACAGCCCCGAGCAATTTGCGATCGTAGGAATGGCAGCTGGCAACATTCGTGGGTTAGCTGGAATTCCGACCAGTACCGGAAAAGACGGCCCATATATGGGCGGCAAACTCAAATATGGTCGCATACTCATCAAACACAAGCAGGTGACCAAGTGAAAACCGCTCTCAACCACTACACCGTTAAAGAACTCTCAGAAGGCTTCGTCTATAACGAGCTAGAAGGCAAAGGACTCTTTGGTCTCGCTGGACGTTTGACTATTCAGCCTGAGTATCAGCGCAACTACATCTATGCCGATGGGAAGAGAGATGTTGCCGTTATTGAGTCACTCCTCAAGGGTTACCCACTGGGTCTCATTTACTTCAACAAGGTCCACGAGGACAACCTCGAGGTGCTTGACGGCCAGCAGCGCATCACCAGCTTTGGTCGTTTCATCACGGGCAAGTTTGCGATCAAAGATGAACGTGGCATGGAGCAGTACTTCTCCGGCCTACCCCAGGACAAGCAAGAGATCATTCTGAAGTCAGAGATTCTTGTCTATGAGTGTGAAGGCACCGAGAGTGAAATCAAAGAATGGTTCAAGACCATTAACACGGTTGGTGTTCCTCTCAACGATCAAGAGCTTCTCAACGCTGTCTATTCAGGACCTTTTGTGACCGCCGGAAAGGCAGAGTTCAGCAACAGCCAGAATTCCAACATCATGAAGTGGAGTGCCTACGTCAGCGGCTCTGCTCTTAGACAGGACTTCTGGGAACGTGCTCTGGAGTGGGTGAGCAAGGGCAAGGCCAACATTGGCGGCTATATGAGTCAGCACCGTAATGACAAGGACATTACGGAAGTGAAGGCCTACTTCACTTCCGTCATTGACTGGGTCTCGTCGGTGTTCAGTGATGTTGAATCTGAAATGCGTGGCCTGGAGTGGGGTCGCCTCTATGAGCATTATCACGCCACTGCCTATAACCCAGCGAAGGTGTCAGAACAGGTGCGCTCGCTCTATGGGGACTCATATGTGAAGAACCGTAAGGGAATCTGGGAATTTGTGCTCGGTGGTTCAACTGAGACGAAACTGCTCGAGGTTCGTGTCTTTGATGATGCGACAAAGAAGTCGACCTATGCGGTGCAAACCAAAGAAGCTCAAGCAGCAGAGCGATCTAATTGCTCCCACTGCGCTCTTGGCCACGATGCCAACAAGGCCAAGATCTGGAAGCTCGAAGAAATGGATGCCGACCATGTTTCGGCATGGAGCAAGGGCGGGGCAACGTCAGCGGAGAATTGTGAGTTGTTGTGTAAGACACATAACAGGGCTAAAGGTAACCGATAATTTCCAAGTTCATTTGTGTACCTGAAATAGGTCAATAAATGTTGCAGAATTGGGGAATAACTCCACGGGCATCCGGTTATCTCTAACGGATGCCCGTGCTCTTGTATGGAACACCACAGTTTTACCTCACCAAACACAAGGATGAACATGTCACGCAACGCTCACACCAGCACTCCCATCAACCCCGTCTTGGCTGCTCGCTGGAGCCCTCGCTCTTTCGACACCACTGCAACCCTGACTC
>NZ_JAVWTF010000053.1:0-9262 GCF_036667855.1 Aurantimicrobium sp.
GGCCGCGTTATCGCGTATCCTTTCTGAGGGGTAATTCATGGCACACAACATCATCTTGGTTCGTCACGGCGAACAACTCGACGCCGAGCATGGCGTCATTGACGGTCCACTCTCGCCGCGCGGTATTGCGCAGGCAGAGGCTGTGGGACGTCGTCTTGCCGATGTTGAGTTCTCTCATGTGTGGCACTCACCTCTGGAGCGGGCATGGGAAACCGTGCGCGTGATGAGTGAGCAAATGCAGGGTGTGACCACGGAGCCTTCTGCGTTGTTGATGGACTGCATCCCTGCCGGCAAGAGCGAAGAAACTCCCTCGGTCTTCGATCCGTTCTTTGGTTCTGTAACTGAGGCAGATATTGAAGCAGGCTCTGCCCAGATGGCAGATGCTGTTGCAGAATTCCTCGCTCCGGGCCGCCAGGGCGAAACAGATCTGCTGGTTACTCACAACAACGTCATTGCGTGGTTTGTGCTGGAAGCCCTCGGTGCACCGGCATGGAAGTGGGTCACCTTGAACCAGGCAAACTGTGGAATTACTGTTCTGCAGCAGCGTCCAGGTCGCCCCTGGGCTCTGGTTTCACACAATGACCTCGGCCACCTGCCCGTGGAATTGCGTTCGGGTATTCCTGACGCCTACACAATCTAGACTTGACTCGTGACTACATCCGTTGCCGTCGTTGGTGCCTCAGGAAAACTGGGCTCACTTGTGTGCCGTCTGATCAATGAATCAGAGGACTTCACCCTTGCTGCCCAGTTGGGTTCACAGAGTGATCTGAGTGAAATGCTCGTGGCAGACATTGTCGTAGACGTCTCTTTGCCGTCGATTAGCCGCAAGGTTCTCGAGTTTGCTGTGGAGAACGGCAAGTCCATCATGATTGGCACCTCGGGTTGGTCAGCAGAGCGCATCAACCAGGTTGAGCCTCTGATCGAATCTCACCCCGAAGTCGGTGTGATCTTCATTTCGAACTTCTCGCTTGGTTCTGCACTCTCTGCACACCTCGCCACCTTGGCAGCTAAGCACTTTGACTCCATCGAGATCATCGAGGCGCACGGCATCCACAAGGTTGACTCACCTTCAGGAACTGCCGTCAGTACTGCTGAGCGCATTGGCAAGGTGCGTGATCAGGATGTTCAGGCTCCCCACGCTGACCAACGTGCTCGTGGTCAGCTGGTTGCTGGTGTTCCTGTGCACTCGCTGCGCATGGAAGGCGTTGTGGCCAAGCAGGATGTCATCTTTGGCGGCAACGGTGAAACCGTCACCATTACCCACACCACTCTCTCTGACCGCTCTTATGAAGCGGGCATCATGGCTGCCATTCGGGCACTTCCTGGTCTTTCCGGCAAAATCGTCGGTCTTGACCGCGTGATTAACCTCTAAACATTCTCCTGATGCGCGCAGTTCTTGGAGCATTGCTCATGGCAGCGCTGCTGGCGTTGTATTTGTGGGCTGCGGCCTATCAGGGCGTGGTCATGATCAGCACGGGCGTTCCTGTTGCCATCGTGATGGGTGTCGCGCTGATTGTGTTGCCAATTGTCGGAGCGTGGGCGCTGTGGCGTGAGATTGCTTTTGGTATCTCTTCGACCAAGTTGGTCAACATTCTGAAATCTGAAGGTTCTCTTCCTGGAGATGACCTTCCACATCGTCCCAGTGGACGTCCTATTCGCTCCGATGCGGATAAAGAATTCCCTGAATATGCCGCTGCCGTGGATGCAGAACCTGCCAGCTGGCGGGCGTGGTGTCGTTTGGGTCTGGCTTATGACGCCTCGGGCGACCGTAAGCGTGCTCGCGCTGCCATTCGCACCGCAATTGCGCTGCACAAGTCCAACCCGGTTTAGTCTCCTAATCCCAGGGCAGTAACACTGCCGCTGGGATAGACGCCAGCATGGCTAGGGGTGAGAGATAGTCCTTGCCCTGCCTGGCACCCATGTGAAGGCACGTGCAGTGAGTACTCGTGGTGAGTGTTCCGATGACTTGGCCTCGGGTGACACGATCTCCTTCGGTGAGGGTGGAGGTCACTGGTTCGAACGTGGAAAGAAACTGTCCGTGATCGAGTGAGATGAGTTCCCGGTCGACCACGGTGCCCACAAAATGAACCACGCCATCGGCAGGGGCAAGGACTTCTTGCCCCACTTCGGCAACGAGATCGATGCCTCGATGACCTGCGCCATAGAAAACGCTGGGTGCCTCATAGCCGCGAGAGATGGTGTGAGCTCCGACCAATGGCCAGGACCAGCTCCCTGCGCGCAAGGCATGGGCCGGGGAAGCGTTGAGCGTCACTGCAATCGCCACACAGAACAAGCTGGTGGCAAGAAGTTTGGCAAAGTCGTTGTTCTGAAATCCCCACATGCCTCAGAGCATGAGCTGTAGTGGTGTTCTCAGGTCAGTGTTTCAAACTTTCAGTGCAGAAGTTGCGCTCTAGTGAACTGTGGAGGACTGCTTGGCATATTCGGCATAGAGTTCACGCTCGCGGTTCTTCTTGGGGAAGAAGAAGAACGTGATGATCATGCCAATGAGCATGACAAAGATGCCAGAGGCATAGGCCCAGTTAGCGCCATCCAAGAAGGATTGCTTGGCAGCGTCCATGATGGCCTGTGAGTAATCCGGATACTTGGAGGCCAGATCCGCGGCACTGCCGAAGGATTTCTTGAGCGTGGCACCAATGCTGGTGGTGATCTCTGCCTGTGTGGCTGCAGGTGCTTCAGAAATCGACTTTGCAATCGCGGCGGCATAGCCGGCCCCGAGGATCGCGCCAAGGAGTGACTGCATGATCGAGCCACCTAGGTCACGCTGCAGGTCACCAGTTCCAGATGCCATACCCACCTTAGTGACGGGAACAGAGTCAGTCAGAGCGTGGCTGGCTGGAGTTCCCGCAAAGCCCACACCGGCACCAATCAAGACGTAGCTAATAATCACGATGGCGAGGGGGGTGTGAATATTCCAACCAAACAACATGGTCAAGAACCCAGCCATGCAGACAACGAAGCCCACCAGCAAGGTAATGCGAGAACCATAATTCTCAATCATGCGGCTTGAGAACGGCGCCACAATCACCATCGCCAGAGCTGAAGGAATGATGGCGAGGCCAGCCTGCAGGGTGTTGTATCCGAGGACGTTCTGCAAGAACTGCTGTCCCACAAACATGGCCCCCATCAATGAACCAAAGACGATGATGCCGGAAACGGCAGCGACCCAAAACGGTGGCCGCACGGCATATTTCAGGTCAAAGAGTGGTTCACTGGCACGCTTTTGGCGCCAGAAGAACAAGAAACCAAACACAACGGAAGCGCCTAGTGTGGCGATGGCAATGTCGAGTTGACCATCCAGTGCGATGTAGTTGATGCCCATCACGAGTGTTCCGATAAAGAGTGCGGAGAGAACACCACCGAGGTGATCTACTTTGTCGGTGGTTTCATTCACATGGGCAGGAACCAGGCGCCACACCAAGAAGATGGCGACCACGGCGAATGGCACAGCAATAAGGAACGAGTATCCCCAGGGCAGAATCATCAGGACGGCGCCAGCCAGGAGGGTGGAAGAGGCGGACATCGCCGCACCAATGGCTGACCAGAGTGCAATCGCGCGTGTGCGAGCAGGGCCAGACCACAGCGCCGTGATCAACGCCAAGGTGGTGGGGTAGGCCATACCGGCAGCAAAACCACCAATCAACCGGGATAGTGCCAGCATTTCAACGCTGGGGGAGAGTGCCGACATAAACGCTGCCGGAACACCAATGATCAAACCGGCCAGCAGCATCAGCTTGCGGCCGTAACGGTCACCTAAGGCGCCCAAATACAGCACGGTTGCAGCGAGACCGAGGGAGAATCCAACCGCGACAACGTTGAGTCCAGCCTGTGACGCGCCCAGGTCTCGGCCAATGTCAGGAAGACCCACGTTGGCTACAGCCAAGTTCATGTTTGCTACGCCAGCACCCAGAATCAGTGCCGTGAGCACCAAACCTGCCTTCTTGGGGGAGATGCTGGGCGGAAGTGCGACGGTTGCTGAAGATGCCATACCCCTATCTTGCCTGTTATGCTGGTCAAGCACTCCATTTATGGGGTGACTTCGCGTGCCCAACACGTATGACAAAACCCTTCGGTCGAAACTGAGCAATCAGATTCGCGGGAATTGCATCGGGCACTAGGGCGAGAACCAACCGGTCCTCGCGACAAAACCGCAAGCGGTGTGTGTTGTGCTGTGCACAAAACATGCCAAGAAAAGGAGATGGCCATGGCCGTCGTAACAATCCGCCAGCTGCTCGACAGCGGCGTTCACTTTGGTCACCAGACCCGCCGTTGGAACCCGAAAGTAAAGCGTTTCGTTCTTGCTGAGCGTTCCGGTATCCACATCATCGACCTGCAGCAGTCTCTGCAGCACATCGACAACGCTTACGAGTTCGTGAAGGAAACCGTTGCACACGGTGGAACCGTTCTCTTCGTTGGAACCAAGAAGCAGGCTCAGGAAGCAATCCTCGAGCAGGCAACCCGCGTAGGTCAGCCTTACGTCAACCAGCGTTGGCTCGGTGGCCTCCTCACCAACTTCAACACCGTTGGTAAGCGCCTCGCACGTATGAAGGAGCTCGAAGAGCTCGACTTCGAAGACACCACGAAGAGTGGCTTCACCAAGAAGGAACTTCTGATCAAGAAGCGCGAACTCGACAAGCTCCACAAGAGCCTCGGTGGTATCCGCAACCTGACCAAGACCCCTTCCGCAATCTGGGTTGTTGACACCAAGAAGGAGCACCTGGCAATCCAGGAGGCTCAGAAGCTTGGTATCCCCGTTATTGGTATCCTCGACACCAACTGTGACCCAGACGAGATGACTTACCCCATCCCTGGTAACGACGACGCAATCCGCTCTGTCGGTCTGTTGACCCGCGTTATCGCTGATGCAGTAGCTGAGGGCCTGATCCAGCGCCACCAGAAGCCTGCTGAGGGTGAATCTGCTGAGCCATTGGCTGAGTGGGAGCGCGAACTCCTCGAAGCTGGTGCAGAAGCCGCAGTAGAGGCAGCCGTCGTTGAGGCAGTTGCTGAAGTTGTTGCTGAAGAGGTAGTAGCTGAGGCTGCTGCTGAGAAGAAGCCTGCTGCAAAGAAGGCTGCTGCTCCCAAGGCTGACGCTGCAGAAAAGAAGCCTGCCGCTAAGAAGCCTGCTGCCAAGAAGCCCGCAGCAGAATAATTTCCCACTTTCAAGCCTTAATTAGGAGCTAGAACTATGGCATCTTTCAGCATGGAAGACCTCAAGACCCTGCGCGAGCGCCTCGGCACCGGCATGGTCGACACCAAGAACGCCCTCACCGAAGCAAACGGTGACTTGGAGAAGGCAACCGAGATTCTTCGTCTCAAGGGAGCAAAGGGTAACGCGAAGCGTGCCGACCGCTCCACCAGCGAAGGCCTCGTTGCTGCCAAGGAAGAGAACGGCACCGCAACCATGATCGAGCTCGCGTGCGAGACCGACTTCGTGGCTAAGGGTGACAAGTTCGTTGCACTCGCAGCGAAGGTTCTCGACGCAGTATCTGCAGCTGGCGCAACCTCGGTTGACGCAGGCCTGGCAGCAGCTGCTGGTTCACAGACCGTTGCTGAGCTCATCGCAGATGAGGCAGCAATCCTGGGTGAGAAGATCGAACTTCGTCGTCTCGCTGCTTTCAGCGGTGACAAGTTCTCCATCTACCTGCACCAGACCAGCCAGGACCTTCCTCCTCAGGTTGGTGTTGTGGTTGCCTACACCGGTGACGACGCAGAGACTGCTCGTGCAATTGCACAGCACATCTCCTTCGCTGACCCTGTGTACCTGAGCCGCGCAGATGTTCCTGCAGAGGACATTGAGAAGGAGCGCGCCATCGTTACCGAGATCAGCCGTAACGAGGGCAAGCCCGAAGCTCAGCTGGAGAAGATCGTTGACGGTCGTATCTCTGCATACATCAAGCAGATCGCTCTGCTCGAGCAGGAATACTCTCGCGACAACAAGTTCAAGGTCCAGCAGGTCCTCGACAACGCTGGCATCACCGTGACGGGCTTCGCTCGTTTCAAGGTTGGCGCATAGTCGTTAGAACGATTCGTAAAGAAGCCCGGTCCGAAAGGACTGGGCTTCTTTCATGTGTGCCGGTAGTTCCGAGCCCTGTGATGCCCATGTAAATTGGTCTTAGCGCCACTGCTTTTAGATAAGGAACCTCATGCCGACAAACACCCGCCGTCGCGTACTACTCAAGCTCTCGGGTGAGGCATTCGGTGGCGGAGGACTGGGTGTAAACCCTGATGTGGTCAGCGCAATTGCCCGCGAAATCGCGGCAGCTTCCGAGCACGTTGATATCGCCGTGGTTGTTGGTGGCGGTAACTTCTTCCGCGGAGCTGAGCTGTCCCAGCGCGGAATGGACCGCGCACGCGCGGACTACATGGGCATGCTCGGTACCGTGATGAACGCTCTGGCTCTTCAAGACTTCCTCGAGCAGGCAGGTGCTGCAACCCGTGTGCAGTCAGCTATTGCGATGAGTCAAGTTGCTGAGCCTTATCTTCCTCTGCGCGCTATTCGTCACTTGGAAAAGGGTCGCGTCGTCGTTTTTGGTGCTGGTGCAGGTCTTCCTTTCTTCTCAACCGACACAGTTTCAGCCCAGCGTGCACTCGAAATTCATGCTGATGAGGTTCTTGTTGCCAAGAACGGTGTTGACGGTGTCTACACCGCAGACCCCAAGACTGACCCCAGTGCAGAGAAGCTGGAGACCGTCACCTTCCGTGACGCCCTCAAGCGTGGACTCAAGGTGGTCGACTCCACAGCTTTCAGCCTCTGCATGGACAACAAGATGCCTATGCGCGTCTTCGGTATGGAGCCTTCCGGCAACATCACCAAGGCCATTCTGGGCGAAAAGATCGGCACGCTGGTCACCAACTAGACTGGCTCTAACGCACCAAATTTCAAGGAGTTACCGTGATTGCGGAAGTACTGTCAGATGCCTCAGAGCGCATGGCCAAGGCTGTTGAAGTAGCCAAAGAAGATTTCTCGAGTGTCCGCACCGGTCGGGCGAACCCTGCCATGTTCCAGAAGGTCATGGTCACCTACTACGGCAGCCCCACTCCGTTGGCACAGCTGGCTTCTATGCAGAACCCTGAAGCTCGCACCCTGCTGATCACCCCCTTCGACAAGACCGCTCTGCGCGACATCGAGCAGGCTATCCGCGACGTGCCCAACCTGGACGCTAACCCCACCAACGACGGCAACGTTATTCGTGTCACCATGCCTGAGCTCACCGAAGAGCGTCGTAAGGAATATGTCAAGATTGTGAAGACCAAGGCTGAAGACGCCAAGGTTTCTCTTCGTAACATTCGCCGCAGCGCCAAGGATGGCATCGACGCCTTCAAGGGTGAGCTCGGCGACGACGAGCGTGCTCGTGGTGAAAAGGAACTCGAAGTCATCACCAAGAAGTATGTTGACGCTATCGACGAAGCTCTCAAGCACAAGGAAGCTGAACTCCTCAAGGTTTAGCCTTTTCTCTGGCCACTGCCATGAACGAGAATCCGAATCGCGATGAACACAGCAGGAGAAATCCTGCTGGTGAGTTGCATGCGCAGTTTCGGGCGACCCGTGCAGACTTTGAGCGTCAGCTCGAAGCCCGCCGGATGCAGTTCGAAAAGACAAACGAGCGCATCAAGGCGAAGTCGGGTCGTAATCTTCTTGGCGCCATCGGCATCGGTATTGTCCTCGGTGGTTTGCTGCTGCTGAGCCTGTTGGTTAATAAAGACCTGTTTATGCTCTTTGCTGCGGTGCTGCTGGGTATCTCAGCAGTTGAGCTCGCGACTGCTTTGCAAGCAATGGGATGCCGCGTTCCTCGCATTCCCACTGCTTTTGCCACAGTCCTAGCTGTGCCTGCAGCGTATTTCTACGGTATTGGGGCTGCGCTGCTGGTTGCCCTGGGTGGTGCCGTGGTTGTCACGTTGTGGCGTTTTATAGAAATCAAGCGTGATTACCATGCCACCGCTGATGTGAGCCTGCGTAAAGACTTCCTTGCTGCCGTCTTTGTGCAGGCCTATGTCACGGTATTGGGTAGCTTTGCTGTGGCTTTGGTGGCCAAGCCAGATGGTCAGTGGTGGACCCTGGCTTTCCTCATCATCGTGGTCTCCGTCGATACCGGCGCCTATGTCAGCGGTTTGAACTTTGGTAAGCACCCCATGGCACCCAAGATCAGTCCGAAAAAGACCTGGGAAGGTTTTGCTGGAGCTGCACTTTCTGCCATCATCGCGGCAACGCTGCTGAGCATCTTCATGATTGGACAGCCCTGGTGGTTTGGTTTGATTATGGGACCAATTATCTTGGTTACCGCGACGTTAGGTGACCTTGGTGAGTCTCACATCAAGCGCACCATCGGTGTGAAGGACATGAGCTCCTGGCTTGCCGGTCACGGTGGTTTCTTGGACCGCTTGGACTCGATTCTTCCTTCCGCCTTCGTGACTTTTGTGATCTATTCACTTGTTGTGCACTAACGCACAGATTTCTCTGAAACAATAAAGCTTGTGAGTATGACTTTCCCCCGCGTCACACGTGGCACCCGCGGCTATAACACTGCTGAAGTGGATGCGTTCATCGCTGAAGCACGTATTGCCTATGACAGCAATATCGCTGGTGCATCAACACTCACCTCCCACGCTATTCGTGACACCTCTTTTGGGCTGGCTAAAGGTGGATACTCCACACGTCACGTTGATGGTGCTCTCGAGCGTCTTGAGACTGCTTTTGCTGAGCGTGAGCGGGCTGTTGCCCTGGCCACCATGGGTGAAGCTGCATGGCTGGAGAAAGCCAGCCAGAACTCTGCCGTGCTGACCGCACGTTTCTCGCGTGAACCCAAACACCGTTTCACCCGTGCAGCTTTCTTAGCTCAGGGCTATGCCGTCAAGGATGTTGACGCCTTCGCAGATCGTGTACTGGCCTTTTTGCTCCACGGAGAGCCACTGAGTGTGGCAGATGTCCGCTCCGTCACCTTCCGCGCTGCACGTGGTGGCTATGACGAGGCACAGGTTGATGCTGTGCTCGATGCCGTTGTGGACCTGCTTCTTTCTCTCGGAAACAACTAAAACCCCTGTTCAGAGCCACTCTGGTGGCTGTTTCACAGTCTTCTGGGCTAAAATCAGAAAACTGTGGGTAGACATTCTGAAGTGACACGCGCCTCGGACCATTCGGTCGTCCGAGCCTTGCGTGATTCCGCGAACAAGTCGAAGGTGCGCAGAGCGCCGGTGGCTGTTGTTCGTCCTCGCCTTGTCATGCCTAGTTTGTTTCCCTCACAGCGCT
>NZ_JAVWTF010000054.1:0-8824 GCF_036667855.1 Aurantimicrobium sp.
GCCACGCGGACGAGAAGATGACGAAGCACTATCAGGAGGGACACGGCGACAAGACGATCGACTATGTTGAAGTGAGCGCCGAACTGGCGTTCTGAGGTGGGGGTTTTGCAAAAGTTTTGCAAAAGTTTTGCAAATCGCAGAAAGCAAAAAGGGGTCACCGTTTCCGATGACCCCTCTAGACCGCCCAGCAGAGCGGATTTTGTTTGGTAGGCGCGATTGGACTCGAACCAACGACCCCCACCATGTCAAGGTCTGCTTGAGCAAGCTGCAAGCCTTGGTGCTCAAGGGTTTCACAGAACGCCCATTCACATCATGAGGCGTCAAAATGGCCACTTTCCGCTCACTTCCGTCTGGCAACTGGAATGCTCAGGTACGGATAAAGGGCAAACCTCCCCAATCAAAAACCTTCAGCACCAAAGCTGAAGCAACGTCATGGGCGAACCAGCTCGAAGCCGTGACGATGGAGCGCAAGCATCACACTATATATACGCTGGGCATGATTTATTGCGAAACCATGCTCAAAGGGAAAGGCAGCTACGAGCATGCACTGAAAATCGTGGAGCATCTGGGCAGGCATTTCACGCAGCCAATTCACGAAATCACTCCACAGATGATCAACGACTTCAAAATCATGCGATTGAAGAAGGTGAAGCCGTCAACATGCAGGACGCAGCTCTCATTTATGTCCCGCTTCTACAGGTTTGCCAAACGCGGGCTCCTGATCGACATCCACAACCCAGTGAGCGATATCGCACTCCCAAAGCCAGACAGGTCATCTGACAAAGTCATTCGTGCGAGCGAGCTTGAGCGACTTCTCGCAAAACTCTCACCAGCTATGAAGCTGATTGTCGAACTGGCATACGAGACTGCCATGAGGAGGTCTGAAATTCTGAAATTAACGAAAGACTGCCTGCACCTCAAGGAACGAATTGCCGACGTGATCGACGGGAAGAATGGTACACGATCAGTTCCCCTCACCCGCCGTGCCGTTGAGATTCTTGAACTTGCCCAGCTGATGGCCACCTTGGAACGCCACCCACATGGCATGATCTTCACCGTAACCCCACATGCCGTGTCGCAAGCTGTGCGACTAGCGCGTGTGAAGGCTGGACTCGATAGCAGCGTCAGACTACACCAACTCAGGCACACCCGAATCACCAACGTAGCGAAGAAAGGGTTCAACAACGCACAGATCATGATCGTCTCGGGTCACAGAGATACTCGATCTGTAGCCAGATACTCACACCTGAATGTCAGGGACGTGTTGCACCTGATCGACTGATCGAGCAAACGGGCAGCCATGATGCACTCGGGATTGGCTGCCTTGAAAACCCCGTTAAAACCTTACAAAACTCTGTTAAAAGGCTCCCTACTTTCGCCACGCTTCAATCCCAATGTCAGTTTGATCCAGTGTTTACGGGACTTGACGAGCCCCGAACCAAGCAAAGGGCGTATTGCGCTTCGGAAATCAGTTTCTACAGATTCGCACACCGATGGGCGAGAAATCGATTGAGACTGATAGTGCAAGACCCATCTCCTAGATCAACTAGTTCACGCCGTGTCAACTTTTTAGATTGACAGGGGATGGCGGATTGTGTACTATTCTTCGCCTGTCTCGAATGACAGGCCGACACCTCGAAGAGCCTCACTCGAACACTTTTACAACAGTGTTTTAGATTGGGGCTTTTTTGTGGCCGTCATTAACCAAACCCAGCCCGGCGACTACGCCGAAGGATTTACCTATCGCAATGAACTAACCACAGGAGAAAAATCCATGTCGCACCCCTTCGTTTTAAATTTGGTTTCCACCGCCCACGCCGCAAATGATGATGCCCCCTCCACGGCGCCAGCACTTCTTGATCCTCGCAAAGAGAAAGTTCTCGCACTCCATAGAACGGGCATGTCTCGCCGCAAGATAATTGAAGCAACAGGTGAAACCGAGCATTACGTTCGCCGAGCCATCAAGGGCGTGCCTGTAGTCGAAAAGCTCCCAACATCCCCGTTCGAGCGTGCAGTAGCCCTGTGTTATCCGATGGCGATTCGTCGCACTGGAATCAAGGACTACGAGTTTCGATCCACGATGAACGAATGCTACGGTGTTGACTGGGATACTGAAAAAGGTAAATACAAGGGGCGTTATACCGCTGACCATCTCAAGCGAGTGAGAGAACGGATTCGTGAACGTGCTACAGCAGAAGGACAGTCGGCCATCTTCGTTATGGACTGGATCAATACAAGCGAGCCAGTCAAGTCGAACACTGTAATCACGCAATGTGTTTTGAATGTACAAAATGCCATTCAAGAGGCTGTAGATGAATTCATGCAGGCATCTGGAATACAGAATGTCGAAGAAGGAGTTGATCTTGCACTGGCCAGGAATAAGCAAAAGTTTGCAGCACGTCGGCACATCCTCAAGCTGGCAGTCAAAGGGGTGTCTGATGAGCCTATTGTGCGGCTACAGGAGCGCACGCTGGATCAGGTCAACGAGCTTGCAGGAACTCCAGATGCTCCCGGTGTTAGCGTTTCAGTGATCAAGTTCCATCACCCCGAGCCTAAACGGCATGATGCGTTTTTGGACTACTGCGAAGGACAAGGCTGGTTGCACCCTGATCGTTATCCAGAAGTTGAGCTCGCCATTTCAGCAGCAGGATACTGACAGGAAGGATCACCCACTCACGCCCACCATATATATACAATGGGTGGGTGGGTGCTTCGCCCTCCACCCAAGTATTACTCCAGACGGTAACGTCTGAGTGGGATACCCATGCTTCATGGACAAAAGTCGTATCGTCCCGATTCTAGATCAGCACTCCAATTAATAAAATGATATCAACACACATCAAAGCTCTTTGCTTTTGATCTGCTACACCGAAGGTAACGTGCAACAACTGCCAGCGTCCGCTGACGGAATACTACCGAATGCGGACGCATTCATTTCTGCACCAACAAACAAGAGCAAGATCACAAGCGAAGAGCTGGATTTGTGTGTTTTTTGTTTGTTACTGAAGTACATCCGAAGGAATGTCGGCGGTCACGCCGGAGCTGAGTACACTTGAAAACTGACGTTTTCGGTGCAAAGACTTTGGTGCGAACACACTTCAGCGGAGCTGGGAAGGTATCTGCTCAAAGCTCCGCTGTACTTGTGCAACAACTATCGAAGGTAGAAGTACAGAAATATCACCACCAGAATCACAAAGATCACTCGACCTTGAAACACATCAGAGTTCAATTGATCATTCTGTATTTGTTTGTAGGTGTCGGTATCACTCAAGCCTTGCGTCTTGTAGTGCACGATCTGATTGATTTGTTTGTCCAGCTTTTTGTTGTGTGCGTCATTGCTCCGCATGGTGATGCCCCACACTATCAACCATAGACCTCCGGTTAGAACGGTCATGATGATGTGCAGGATATGATTGGTTTTCTTCTTCTGGGTGGTGAGAACAAACAGTTTTTCGTTCATATCCTGCCCTTACTCGGTCTGAGGTTGGTGTGCCCAATGGCTCATTTGATAATGAATCAACGCAGCCAACCATTCGCCGTCATGGCGGTTTTACCGCTGGGAAGCTGTATCAGGGCGGACTTGTCACCATTCTTAGGCCCTTCGATAAAATTGACCTTGGTAGCAGTTGAAATCGTTCGGCACTTCCCCGATCCGACCAAGCGTTCAGCCTCATCTTCGTCCTGATCAAGCGACGCCTCTACCAGCTTCGTCCAGTCCCCGGCTTTGAAGCAAACCATTGAACCAGCAGCCAGTGTTCGCTTTGGGTAGGTGTCAGCCATAGCAGTAGCAGATGCGATCAGGGGCAACAAGCAGAGCAAGCGAGTAACGGTGTTCATCAAGCGTTCCTTTGGTATGGCAGGTGGAGGAAACAATATCCCAAATTCAGATATCTGAAAACCAGATATAGGTTGGAGGCTGCTCATCTCGCAGTTGTCCAGCCATGCCTAAGACGATCTACAAACCCGAACACGCAGTCCTGCTGATCCTACTGAAGAAACACAGGAAGGCGGCTGGTCTGACTCAAGTACAGTGTTCAAAGGCTCTGGGGCGTCCACAGTCCTTCATGAGTGACGTAGAAAGCGGGACACGTCGATTGGATATCGTGCAGCTTCGAGATTTGTGCAAAGTCCTGGGAATTGGTCTTGCAGAACTGGTAGAGGAATTTGAGCTGTCGCTGCTGGCGGAGGGTTCATCTGCCGCCCATGACCCTGCCTAGAAAAGTGACCTTGCGGAGATGCGATCAGCACCACAAATCCGCAGGGTCGATTAACTACAGTCTCTACTTCTGCTGAACTGCGAACACCTGCAACTGCCAAGCAATTTTAGCCGCAGTGTTGTGTTGCCGATGGTTCTGAGGTGGCAGGGTGTGCCCGCCAGCAATTGCGATTTCATCTCCGCAACCTGTGCACTTGTAGATTCCGGGATGAGGTGCTGCTGTACCCGGAGAATGCACCTCGTCGAAGGCTTGATGGCTGGAGCGTGCGATTGAAGAGTCATGCTTGTATAACGCCATAAAATTTCCTGCTTGTATTCGCCATCCTAGCGTGGCATTCCGAATATAGCCTTTGGACACCACCCTGCAATCAGAAAAGTCTGATTCTTCGATAATCGCTATCAAAGCAGTAGACCTATCTGGCAGTGCGATAGCAGTTAAAAAATCACTATCAATAGACTATTTTACAAAGCCATTTGATTCATTTATCATTTACCTATCAAAGCGAATGACAAAGGATAGCAAGCGATGAATGCCCACCTTTACCTCCGTGCATCGACCAAAGATCAAGACGCCAATCGTGCAAAAGTGGCTCTGGAGCTGTTCGCTGTCGAGAAGGGATTGAGCATCGTTGGCGTGTATGCCGAGAACATCAGTGGCACCAAACTGAACCGCCCTGAGCTGCTCACCTTGCTCGATACTGCCGAGAGTGGAGACGTACTATTGGTTGAGTCCGTAGACCGCTTGAGTCGCCTCTCACAAGCTGACTGGGACACTCTCAAGGCTGCCATCAAGGCCAAGGGGCTGCGTCTGGTTGTAGCTGATTTGCCTACCAGTCACATGCTGGTTGAAGCGAAGGGAATCACTGGGCAAATCATGGATGTGATCAACAACATGCTGATTGATCTCATGGCAACCATGGCACGACTGGATCAAGAAAAGCGTGTGGAGCGTATCAAGCAGGGTTTGGAGAACAAGCGTCTTGCTGACCCTGAATGGAAGCCAGCAGGCAAAGGCAGGAACGCTGCCAAGTGGGAGAAGGTACAGGACGTGATGCGGAAACACCCAACTATGTCCGCTGATGAGGTCGCAACGCTTGCTGGTTGTGGTGTCGCCACGGTGTACAGGATCAAGCGGGAAACGAAGGCTTCCTGATGATCACGCTGCCCCTGACACTCTGATTGAGAGCTACAAGACAACGCACCCCAACTTATTTTAGAAAAGCTTCGGTTTTTCATTTGGCCCCTCGCACTTGGTTTAGCACCTCGGGCAAAACCGCCAGATTATTTTTCAAGCCAGAAAACCGAACAGATATCGAAGTGCACCTGAAATTTTGGCGGGGGCTGGGCTCCCTGCATGGAATGACATCTACATGAACGCCGATCGAGGCGGTCAGCCAGCGCCCCCCCAGTTCAAGCGTTCCCTCCACCCCGTAGCCTCTACTTCCAGTCAAACCACGGGGAGCAGTTTTTCCATCTCAACCCTTCGTGATGTACACCCCTGTTGTGATTCAGAGCGAGTATCTGCTCCCGATGCTCTTGAGTTGTCTCATCGCCAAAAACAAGTCCCACCAGTGCATTTCCAAAACGCACATAGAGCGGCTCAGCGGACTCCGAGAAAGTCACCCAGCGCCATTCGTTTTCGTCTTTCCAGTCGGTCATTTTCTCGAAGAACAGACGTTGATAGTGCTTGTGCAAATGTAGAAGCAGATACTCCTCCTTCCCTTCCGTTTCGAGTACATCAACGTTGATCAGGTACTGCTGATCCTCAAAAAGATCGCGTGCAATCCCCCGATCTACGTACTCGACTGGCCCAGAAAGAACAGGGAATCGAGGAGCTACTTGCGCGTCAATTCGTTGTTGTAATCGCTCTCGATCAAACACCAAGCACACACCTCGATGCTTGTCGCCGTACTGTGCCCACATCCTCGGCTTGCAAAAGCCTCTTTTGAAAATGTCGAACATGTGATTTCCGGTAAGCGGACCTGTATCCCGAGTCAGGCACGTCACCAGAGTTTTATTCTTGAACTCACCAGACAGCCAGCTTGAGTACTCGTTTCGGTCGTATTTCCCGAGGTCTCTGCCTTCGTTGGTGCCAAAGTCGAAGAGCCAGCCCTTTCTTTCCTTTGGATCGTTCGTTCCAGTGTAAGGGCCGAGCTTCAGAGTCCTGTCTTTGAGAATCCAATCAATCGCGGTGCCTGCATCAGTGTAGTGATAGAGGTACTTGTTGGAGTCCGTCACGTTCATGATCATGCTGTCGTCCCGTAGCTTGCTTTTGCGTTCCTATGAGGCTCAATGGCCTGCCGCATAGCAGTCTTTGTGAGTCGTGGATGTTCAGCCCTCATGGCAGGCTGTCACCAGCACAGAGGAAGGGTAGCGCCTCTTGTTGAGGAGTTGTGCAGTTCTAAACCCATACGGCGATCACTTGTACCAATGTGCCAATCACGATAATCCAGAAGCCTGTCCTTGCATCGAAAAAGCAACGGTTACGAAGCCACGTCCGCACTGGCCTATCGGGGTTATCAATGATTTCCCGCGTTACGTGCGAGGGAGGCCCAAACGGGTACTTCTCGGAGTCACCATACGTCTCCATAACCCTCTCAAATAGACCACTAATGTCGAGCTGAAACAGACCCGCCACCGTTGCCAAAAGACCCGACGAAGCGAGAAATTTGGCCGCACTCGTGCCATCCGTTACGAGGTGGTATCCAGTCGCAACAACGCAGCAGCCTGCTGCCAGCAGCAGCAAGGCAAAAGACCAACGCTCAAAACGCTTCCTCATCCCATCTATCTCCCTCAGGGCTTGTGGTCGGCCATTTGACACAGAGCGGCATCATGTCCGCTGTTGCGCTTTCGGCTAGTGGGCATCCGCATCATCACCTACCATATCCATCCCCCACCTTTCTTCGGGACAGCAGATGACAGAGATATTTACATGGAAAAACTGCATTGCAGATGTCTAGTCATCCCGGTATGGCGACATAGCGAGAGACTTTCTGACGCTCGTTGTTAACCCATCACTTGATACGCTCGATAATGAGATACAGAGGTGGAAGGACACTGGCGCGATTGTATCTCACCTGATGATTTTTGATTTGACCGAACTAGTTGGCAAAACGCGAATGGCATTCTGCCTTTCAATACAGTCGCTATGGGAACAGCAAATTCGCAACTATCTGTCGGGGTGCCTGAAAGAACTTAAGATTGATCCGTTTCCGGTATCAAAGCGGCGAGGTGCTGACACCGTTCATAGTGTGCTATGGGGTGATGAATTGAATGCAGTGTTTGAACGCCTTCGTGGTATCGATTTGCCGTCATTTGAGTCCTATCAAACACTCGACTTACTCCAGATGGTAGGCAATGTTTGCCGCCATGGGGATGGGCTGTCTAGTCGGCGGTTATGGAAGGCTCACCCTGACCTCTGGCCCCTCTACGGTCTATCAGAATGGGATGACCCATCCGTGCCACCATCCGTCCAGTCGATGCAAATTCCCCGTGAACTACTGACAACCTTCGTTGAGGCAATTGAGCTGTTTTGGTGCGATACCGACTACATCTATAACGAGAGTATCAAGAGCAGGTCTCCGTCATTGGAGGCTAGGCTCGTTCAGGTTCGTGCGGAACGTGCGGAACGTGCAGTACGCTTTGCTCGTTAGAAGTGCTATCCCGATTTTCGCTGGGGCTGGAAATCAGTATCGAAATTCGCTTCCATCCCCCCACAATCGGCTTTGAACCAAGCTACGATCCTCTTCCACTCAACCAAGGATGACCCCAATGACTATCAGTAACGACACGATAGCCGACGCACTGGAACTGCTTCTGCTCAACCAACATGCTATTGCTGCCGGTCTTGAGGAAGTGGCGTTGTGGATCGAGGCTCGCGGCTCTGTGGATACGCACGACAACATCACCACCGCACTGGAGCGACTAGACGTGAACGCAGACGCCATCACCACTGCTATAGAAAAGCTTCGTCAAAATCATCAGTAACCCATAGCAAAAGAGACGGGATCGGCACGCGTTGCGATCCAAATCAAATCATAAATGTTCGCACCAACCGAGAAACGCTTCGTCGTTTTGCAGGAAGATGAATGGCTTTCTGTCGCCCTTATCGTACTCATTGATCGTCAGTGCATAGATGCTTGAACCAACTCCAGCCCCCTGATCTTTCCGTATGGTTGCTACAGCCTTGTAGCTGTTCTCAGTCGATCCATAGTCAATGACTTGTGGATCGGTGACGTAAGAGTTCTTCAGGGCGCCCGCCATCAATCCAGTCCGCCTTTCTACGGTGAACTGCTTGCCGATGAAAATTCTGTTTATCGGCTTTTCCTTAGCGGCGACGGTGCTTTCAATCGTGCAACGGAAGTCTTCCGCCGCCCATACATTTGTTGCCCCTGCCAGAGCCAGCAGTGCATCCGCTGTCCATGCTCTCATTGCGATTCTCTTGGTGTGTTGTTACGCATCGAAGAAAGGAGGTTTTTGGCGTTCACATTGCCCAGTGTGAACGAACCCGATATTTTGTGAACGTTCTGAAGAAATCCCAGACAACAAAAAAGGGCCCACCTTTCGGTGAGCCCTTCTAGACCGCCCAGCAGAGCGGATTTTGTTTGG
>NZ_JAVWTF010000055.1:0-6901 GCF_036667855.1 Aurantimicrobium sp.
AGCTCACCACCTTGGCCACGCTCGCCAATAAGCACGGCATCCGCATTCTCTCGGATGAAATTCACGCTCCGTTGACTATGCCTGGCTACGAGTTCATCTCGATCCTGGACATTCCTGAGGCGGCAGATGCCATCGTGGTCACCAGTGCCTCCAAGTCCTATAACCTCGCCGGTCTCAAGGGCGCTTTGATTGTGACGAATAAGGAATCGTCAGAATTCGTCCGCAGCATGAAGGTTGAGTACCTGGAAGCTCCTAGCCACTTGGGCACGATTGCCCACGTCGCTGCCTTGCGCGGTGGCGATGAGTGGATAGCTGCCGTGAACAAAGATATTGACCGTAACCGTCACCTCGTGACCGAACTAGTGAACACCTTCCTGCCCGGTGCGAAATACACCCCGGTTGAAGCCACTTATTTGGCGTGGGTGGACTGCCGAGCTTTGGGGCTAGGTGATGACCCGGGACAGGTCTTCCTCGAAAAGGGCAAGGTTGCCTTCTCGAGCGGTCATGTCTTTGGAGAAGGTGGCGAAGGCCACATTCGCGTGAACATGGCAACCAGCCCAGAAATCCTGACGGAAGCATTCCGTCGGGCGTCGCTGGCTCTATAAAACTGCCGCTCTTTAGCTAATAGTTTCTACCGGGCCAGTATCGGGCAGCGGAGCCCCGTGGCCTCCACGGAGGTCGGGGCTCCAGCGGAATGTTCCTAAAGCACCAATGGCGGTAATGAGGGCAAAAAGTGTTGCGGCAATGATCGCAGTTTGTGCACCAAAGTGGTCAATACACAGACCGGCCACGGCGGAACCTAAGCCTGCACCGATGAGCTGGCCACTGCCAATCCACGCGTAGGACTCGGCGGTTTCACTGAACTTCATAGTGGCGCTCACATTGGCAAAGAGCACCGTGAGGGCAGGGGCAACACCTAGACCTGAGATAAACAGGGTGACAGCGAGCCACCAGAAGTCAGACGAAAGTGATGCAGCGGCAAGTCCAGCAAAGACCAACAGAAGTCTGCGCGTCATAGACCAGGGGGCAATTTCGCGGTGGCCCCAGGCTAGGCCTCCCACGAGGGAACCCAGGGCGTAGATGGCCAGAATCCATCCAGCTTCGGGGCCATCCTCACCAAAGAGGCCAATAATTCCTGCCTCCACGGCAGCAAAGCAGGCAACCAGGGTCAGGCCCAGCAGGGTGGAAATAATGACCGGTGGCCTGGAGAGCACGCCGCCGAGGCGACGCTTGCTCATGGGAATGCGAACCTGACCTACCGAAGGTGAGGTAATAAACCACAGCCCGCCGGCAGCGAGGAAAGCCATTGCTGCCAACACTGCTTCCACGCTGCCCACGCGGAGTGCAACAAAGGTGGTGAGCACGGGGCCCACAATCCAGATGATTTCCTGAGCGGAAGCATCCAGGGAAAACAGGGGTGTGAGTAGGCGATTAGGAACCAGCTTGGGATAGATGGTGCGCACGGCGGGCTGGATGGGTGGGAAGGAACATCCACCGATAAAGCCGAGAACGACAAGTGCGGGGACAGACAGCGGGAAGATTGCCATCGACGACAAGGTAATCACTGCAACTATTGTCATCACCGACAGGAGTGGGCGCATGCCCCAGCGTGCCATCAGTCGTGAACTAATGGGGCCTGCAATGGCTTCGCCCAGGCTGATAGCGGCAACGACCAAACCAGCCGCCGCATAGGAGTGGTGAACCTGCTCCACGTGGATCAAGAAGGCGATGGAGAGCATTCCGTGGGGGAATCTGGCCAAAAGTTGCGACAACAAAACACGGGTTACGCCTCTAACCCGCAGTAGTTCTAGATAAGTTTTCACAACCTCTCCACTCTAGCTGGGCGCTTCCCCGCACTGCTGAGTGTCCGTGGCTGCTCAGATGATGGTTTTCAGTACAGAAAGCGATTAAAAGGGGTGTTGATATGTGCATAAATGAGGAAAAGTTATCCACAACTGGGGATGACACGCCCACAACATCTAGGGATTCATTTTCACCCCCAACCCCTTATATAGTGGTCAAGCACCAAGAGCAGATAAATCACGAGGAAGAGACAACAGACGTGGGAATCACCGTCGTAAAGCGCAACGGACAGCGCGAGCAGTATGACGCCAACAAGATCAACATGGCGATCGAAGAGGCAACACATGGCCTCCACGACAACATTGCGTGGGTAACCCAGATTGCTACTGAGCTCGAAATCACTCTGTTTGACGGAATTACCACTCAGCAGCTGGATGAAGCAGTTATCCAGGTTGCACTGCAGAACGTCAAGGATGACCCTGCATTCGACGTTGTTGCTGCTCGTCTTCTGCTCAAGACCATCTACAAGCGCGTACTGGGTGACTTCTCTACCCCTGAACAGCTCAAGAAGCTGCACCGCGAACACTTTGCGGAGAACATGAAGCGCGGCGTTGAGGAAGGTCTGCTCGACCCACGCCTGACCGAACTCTTCGACCTCGACGCTCTCGCTGCTGAGATTGACCCCAGCCACGATGACCTGCTCAAGTACATCGGTGTTGTCACCCTCAACAACCGTTACGCCATCAAGGGCCGTAACGGTGACCCACTTGAGGTTCCTCAGTACTTCTGGATGCGTATCTCCATGGGTCTGTCTCTGAACGAGAAGAACCCCACCGAGCACGCGATCAAGTTCTACAACAAGATGAGCCAGCTCGAATACCTCGCAGCAGGTTCAACTTTGGTCAACGCCGGAACCATCTACCCTCAGCTTGCTAACTGCTTCGTTCTCGAAATGCAGGACGACATGGAGCACATCGCGAAGACCACGCGCGACGTCATGTGGCTGACCAAGGGCACCGGTGGTATTGGTCTGTCCGTGACCAAGCTTCGTTCACAGGGTTCGCCCATCCGTTCGAACAACACCACTTCGACCGGTCCTATCCCCTTCATGCACACCATTGACTCGATTCTTCGTGCGGTCAGCCGTGGTGGTAAGAAGTTCGGTGCTCTCTGCTTCTACATGGAGAACTGGCACATGGACTTCCCCGAGTTCCTTGACCTTCGTCAGAACTCTGGTGACCCCTACCGTCGTACCCGTACCGCGAACACCGCCGTATGGATCTCTGACGAGTTCATGAAGCGCGTTCAGAACGACGAAGACTGGTACCTCTTTGACCCACTCGAGGTCACCGATCTCAACGAGCTCTACGGCAAGGCCTTCTCCGAGCGCTACAACTTCTACGTAGCTGAGGCAGAAGCTGGCCGCATCAACCTCTACAAGAAGATCGGTGCCAGAGAGCAGTTCAAGCAGATCCTGATTTCCCTCCAGTCCACCAGCCACCCCTGGTTGACCTGGAAGGACACCATCAACCTGCGTGCCCTCAACAACAACACCGGCACCATTCACTCCTCGAACCTCTGCACCGAAATCACGCTGCCTCAGGATGAGGACAACGTCTCGGTATGTAACCTGGCTTCGATCAACCTCTCTCGTCACCTCACCGACGACAACAAGGTTGACTTCGCCAAGCTTGCAGAAAGCGCCAAGCTTGCTGTTCGCCAGCTCGACAACCTGATCGACATCACCCGTTCCTCTGTTGAAGAAGCTGACTTCTCCAACAAGGAGAACCGTGCCGTTGGTCTGGGTCTGATGGGCTTCACCGACATCGTGGAGCGCCTTGGCTACTCCTACGAGTCCGAAGAGGCCTACGACCTCATCGACGTCATCACCGAGCACATCTCCTACGCAGCCATCGAGGCTTCGGCAGAGCTCGCCCAGGAGCGTGGCGCATACAAGAACTTCGCAGGTAGCCGCTGGTCACAGGGTCTCGTACCCTTCGACAGCATCGACCTTACCGAAGCAGACCGTGGCGTCCCCATCACCGTCAACCGCAACACCACCCTTGACTGGGATGCACTGCGGGCCAAGGTCAAGAACGGTGTTCGCAACGCAACCCTGATGGCGATTGCACCAACCGCGTCCATCGGTCTCGTTGCCGGAACCACTCCTGGTCTGGACCCACAGTTCTCACAGATCTTCAGCCGTGCAACCAGCTCGGGCAAGTTCCTTGAGGTCAACCGCAACCTTGTTGCTGACCTCCAGAAGCTCGGCCTCTGGGAGACCGTCCGTGAAGACCTGCTGCGTAACCAGGGTGATGTTCAGAACCTGCCTCAGGTGCCTGACCACATCAAGGCGGTCTACAAGACCAGCTTCCAGCTCTCGCCCTTCTCCTTCATTGAAGTTGCAGCGCGTGCACAGAAGTGGATTGACCAGGCCATTAGCCGCAACATGTACCTGGAAACCCGCGACCTCGGCGAAATGATGGAGATCTACTCCGAAGCATGGAACCGTGGCGTGAAGACCACCTACTACCTACACATGAAGCCTCGCCACACCGCTGAGCAGTCCACCGTGAAGGTGAACAAGTCGGAAGACATCAACGCTGGTGGCGGCGCACCCAAGAAGGGCTTCGGCTTCGGCAGTGGCTCGGGTGCAAACCCAGAACCTCACGCTGTTTCAGCAGTAGCTGAAGCAGAGCCAGCAGTAGCAGCTCCAGCTCGTAAGGGCTTCGGATTCGGCGCAGCTGGAGGTGGAAACTAATGAACTACACCACTTCAGTAGACGAATACGTTGTTCCCGTCGACCCTATGGACGAACTTCAGTGTGACTCCTGCCAGTAGGCAAGATCACTCTGGACCACAGACACCCCTGCAACACCAGCACCATCTGTAACAACCCCGCCGCACCCCACTCCAAGGCAAGATTCACCCGAATCGAACCCCCGCGGGAAACAACAGATCACCACACATATTTAGACGACTAAAAGGAGAAACACCATGGGTATTCTCGGCACCGGAGTCCAGGAAGGACTCCTACTCAAGCCCGTCACCTACAAGTGGGCGATGGACCTTTACGACCAGGCAGTAGCAAACACCTGGTTCCCTAACGAAATCCAGCTCGGCGAAGACATCGCTGACTTCAAGAAGATGACGGATGAAGAACGTCACGCCATCACCTTCTTGATGAGCTACTTCAACCCCAACGAGCTTCTCGTGAACAAGGCACTCGCCTTTGGCGTGTACCCCTACGTGAACGCTCCTGAGGCTCACCTTTACCTCGCTAAGCAGATGTGGGAAGAAGCAAACCACTGCATGAGCTTCGAGTATGTTCTCGAAACATTCCCCATTGACCGTGAAGCTGCCTACAGCTCTCACGTCAAGGTGCCTTCCATGGCTCGTAAGGAAGAGTTCGAGGTCAGCTTCATCAAGCGCATGACCGAGCAGACTCTCGACATCACCACCACCGAGGGCAAGAAGGACTTCGTTCGCAACCTCGTTGCCTACAACGTCATCCTCGAGGGCATCTGGTTCTACTCAGGCTTCATGGTTGCTCTGAGCTTCCGCCAGCGCAACCTGCTGCGTAACTTCGGTTCGCTGATGGACTGGGTTGTTCGCGATGAGTCGCTTCACCTCAAGTTCGGTATCAACTTGATCCTCACCGTTCTGGAAGAAAACCCAGACCTGCAGACCGAAGAGTTTGCAGCAGAGATCAAGCAGATGATTCTCGACGCAGTGGAGATGGAGTCGGAATACAACCGCGACCTTCTCCCCAACGGCATCCTGGGCCTGAACTCGAACTACATCAACCAGTACGTGAAGTACCTGGCTGACCGTCGTCTCGAGGAGCTCGGCTTCGAAGCAGAGTACAAGGTCTCGAACCCTGCAAAGTGGATGGCTACCGCCAACGACACTCTGCAGTTGGTCAACTTCTTCGAGTCGACCAACACCAGCTACGAGTCGAACGGTGCGACTGCTTAGTCCCCGCTAAAACTCGAACAGAGTTAAGGGCTCTCCTGATTACAGGAGGGCCCTTTTCTTTACCCCAGTGCTTTCTTGATTCTTTGCAATGAGACGGGTTCTGCAGTTCCGAGGCTCTGAGCAAACAGGCTCACTCTAAATTCCTCAATCATCCAGCGAACCCTAACCTGGGATGCTGGGGAATGTGGTGCGAGTGGAATCTTGCCCCCGGCAGCTTCAAAGAGATTTAAGGCTTGGTCGAGTTCTACGGTTGCTGCTCTGTCTCGACCAGCGTCTTCAAGCATGCGTTGAATGCGCATGGTGATGGCCCGGACGTAAATCAGGATGCGAGGGAGTCTAGCTAGTCCCGCATTGCTCATGAAGTTGGGCTGCAGGAGCTGTTCGAGGTGGGCCTTTTCTTGAGTAAGCACTGCCAAGTAGGTCATGGGGTTTGCAGACGCCATGGCCTTGGTGGCATCTCTGGCAGCGCTCAAGATGCGTGCCGTTTGTGACACCGCGTCAAAGATATTGTCCATAATGGCGCCCTGGACACGGTCCCTCAGAGTTTCAAACTCTGCCTTCTGGAAGATCATGCCGTCTTCACGCATGGAGAAGAGAACACTGTCCACGCTGGCAGCAATGGCATCTGTGATGAGCGCACTGAGGTTGGGATAGGGACTCTGGGTGAGGATCAGTTTCTCTTGAGCAGTGAGATGTTCCTGCACATACTTCGCAGGTGAAGGAACTGCTGCAATAACGAGTGCTCTGGTTCCCAGAGGGTGTTCACGCTTTTGGTCTGCTTCGGTGGCCATGAGTCTGATGTTGACCTCTTGACGCACTGTGCCAGGGTTGGTGACGACTAGTGCTGGGTATGCACGCACAGTGTTGCCACCGTGCTGGGCATCCACAGTTCGTGGTAGCTCAGCAAAGTCCCAACTGGTGAGACCATCTCGTTCGAGTGGTGAGGTCACGCGCTCTGCAACTTCTGCGACAGCATCTCTGGACTTCGCTGCCAGACCTCGCTGGAGTTTCTCAAGGTTCTTGTCTGTGCCCATGTTCTTGCCGGTGCTGCCCATGACTCTGTAGGTCATGCGCAGGTGATCGGGAAGCCTGAGCGGATCAAAGTCTTCGGCGGTGACGA
>NZ_JAVWTF010000055.1:6911-8819 GCF_036667855.1 Aurantimicrobium sp.
GCTTTGGCAACCGTTGTGAGCAGGTTGCCCTGTGGTGTTTCGGGCAAGGTGGCTGCGGCCTTTGCTGCCCAGTCCGCTGCCGGAACGACTTGCCTTCTAATGTTCTTCGGCAGCGTCTTGATCAGGCCCGTGATGAGTTCGAGGCGAAGGCCTGGAACCAGCCACTCAAAGGGTTCTGGGTCGAGGCGCGCCAAGAGAGGCAGCGGAACTTCAACAGTGACGCCGTCATCTTCACGGCCTGGTTCGAAGCGATACTTCAGCTTGAGCTTCTGGTCGCCATAGACCCACTCCGAGGGGAATTCATTCTCGTCGTGCTCTGCTTCTGTTTCTTCCAGCAGATCAGCACGCTGCATGGTCAGGAAGTCAGGGTTGGTCGCGCGTTCCTTCTTCCACCAGCCTTCAAAGCTTCGGGTGGAGAGGACGTCAGCTGGAATGCGCTGGTCATAGAAGGCGAAGACAACTTCGTCGTCTGCCAAGATGTCTCTTCTTCTGGAGCGCTCTTCAAGTTCTTCGAGCTGTCTGCGAAGTGCTCGGTTACTGCGGTCGAATGCCTGCTTGGAATCCCATTCTCCGTCGACGAGTGCATGCCGAATAAAGAGTTCACGGCAGAGTTCTGGATCAACTCTGGAATACTGCATTCTTCTGTGGGCCACGAGAGTGACTCCAAAGAGCGTCACGCGCTCATAGGCAACAACAGCTCCTTGGTTCTTCTCCCAATGAGGTTCGCTATAGCTGCGCTTGCAGAGATCTCCCGCAATCTTTTCTGCCCAGCCAGGATCGATAGCTGCGTTCGTGCGGGCAAAGAGCCTGCTGGTTTCCACCAGCTCCGCGCTCATCACGGCAGCAGGTGGTTTCTTAGCTAGGGCAGAACCCGGGAAGATAACGAACTTCTGGTTCCGTGCCCCCATGAACTCATGCTGTTGTTTGCGAGGGCTGTTGTGTGCTCCTCGCTTGTCTCCGAGCTTGTTGTCACTGACCTGCTTGAGGCCAATGTGGGAAAGAAGGCCGGAAAGTAGCGACTTGTGAATGCCGTCGGGGTCAATCTTGGGCTCGCCCAGAGACAGACCCAGCGGCTTGGTCAGTGTCTTCAGCTGGCGATAGACGTCATTCCACTCGCGCACGCGCAGGTAGTTCAAGAACTCTGCTTTACACATCCGGCGGAAGGCACTGGACGAGAGTTCTTTCTGCTTCTCTTCGAGGTAGTTCCAGAGGTTGAGCAGCGAGAGGAAGTCACTCGTGGGGTCTGTGAAGCGCGCATGGGAGAGATCTGCTTGCGGTCTCTTCTCGAGTGGACGCTCTCTCGGGTCCTGCACAGTGAGCCCCGCCACAATGGCCATCACTTCTCGGGTGACGCCGTGGTTTCTGGATTCCAGCACCATGCGGGCAAAGCGGGGCTCAATGGGCAGCCGGGAGAGATCCACGCCAATCTTGGTGAGCTTGGTCGCCCCCGTGTTGTTCTGGATGGCGCCGAGCTCTTTGAGCAGGTCCAGGCCGTCCTTGACGCCTCTCGAGTCAGGTGTTTGTAGGAAAGGGAACTGGGAAATGTCACCCAGTCCTAGTGAGGCCGCTTGCAGAATCACCGAGGCGAGATTGGTGCGCAAGATTTCGGGGTCGGTGAATTCTGGGCGGCGCTCGAAGTCTTCTTCTGAGTAGAGGCGGATGGCAATACCGTCACTGGTTCGACCACAACGACCTGAGCGCTGGTTTGCACTGGCTTGAGAGATCGCCTCAATCGGCAGGCGCTGCACCTTGGCTCGGGGGGAATATCTCGAGATGCGGGCTGTTCCGGCATCAACGACATATTTGATGCCGGGGACTGTGAGGCTGGTCTCGGCCACGTTCGTGGCCAAGATGATGCGTCTGCGCAGGCCTGCCACCTTGCTGGGTTCAAAGACTTTGTGCTGATCT
>NZ_JAVWTF010000056.1:0-574 GCF_036667855.1 Aurantimicrobium sp.
ACGACCGTTCCCGCCTATTACTCATACTTCAACTTCATTCAGACCAGCAAGGTTGGATACGGTGCAGCAATTTCTACCGTCCTCGCCATTTTGCTGATCATCATGTCGTTGGTCATTTTCCGTTACCAGAACAAGCAGGGGGAAAACCGATGAGCACCGCAATCATGGTTGAAAACACCCTCAACCCAGAATCTCGCAAGGCACAAAAAGTCAGCAAAAAGGGCAAGGGTGGCTTTAACAAGCGCACACCTGTCTCGTGGCTCGTTGTTGCATTCATGTTGGCCAGCGCATTGGCCTGGATTTCTCCGCTGTACTTGGCTTTTGTTAACTCCGTCAAGACTCCTGAGGAATACACCACTACCGGTCCTCTGACTCTTCCCAGTGAAATTAGCTTTGAAGGAATCATTCACTTCTGGGAGAAAGCAGACTTCACTCTGAAGCTCTGGAACTCCTTCCAGATCAGCTTCTGGGTAGCGATTTTGGGTGTGGCTCTGAGCTTCTTCACCGCATACGCAATTGGTATCGGTCGCGTCAAGGGTCGTTTCTGGATCTTGGGTCTGTTCCTGGTCGCTTT
>NZ_JAVWTF010000056.1:584-8664 GCF_036667855.1 Aurantimicrobium sp.
GTGAAGCACTCATGTACCCCTTGCTGCGTATGGCGAAGATGGTCGGTCTTTACGACAACATCTGGGCACTGATCATCATCTTTGCTGTATTGCAAAGTGCATTCGGTACCTACTTGGTGTCCTCCGTGATGTCGGACTTCCCCATGGAACTTCTCGAAGCTGCACGTATCGACGGTGCTGGTAGCTGGCGTTTGCTCAAGGACATTGTGTTCCCCTTGGTCCGTCCTACGTTGACTGTTCTGATGGTGTTCTTCTTCATCTGGACATGGAACGAGTTCCTGTTGCCTCTGGTTATGTTGCCTTCGAACGACAGCCAAACTGTGGCTTTGTCGATGGGTCTGGCATCTGGTCAGTACACCAGTGACCCCACCACTCAGGCAGCTGCAGCACTGGTCGGTATCTTGCCTACCCTGCTCTTCTTCCTGATCTTCCAGCGCACACTCCTCAAGGGTGTCACGATGGGTTCGGTCAAGTAATACCTCGGGGTTGTGGGGGAGTTACATCCCTCACAACCCCACCTTTTGCTTCACAATCGACGCGCGTCGACGGACAGGAAATCTGTTCGAAAGAAACAACACGTAGCATCACAGAAACAAACGAAAGTTGAATCACATGTCTGAGTCTGTATTCCTCTCTGGGGATGAAAACTGGTGGCGCCAAGCAGTGGTGTACCAGGTCTACCCTCGTTCGTTCAAAGACTCCAATGGGGATGGCCTGGGAGACATCAAGGGCATCACGTCCAAGGTTGACTATCTTTCAGAACTTGGCGTTGATGCCATTTGGCTGAGCCCGTTCTATCCTTCGGCGCTTGCCGATGGTGGTTATGACGTTGCTGATTACCGTGACGTTGACCCCAAGCTAGGTAACTTAGCTGAATTTGACGAGATGATTGCGGCATACCATGCCAAGGGAATTCGCGTCTTTGCGGACATTGTCCCTAATCACTCATCTGATCTTCACGTGTGGTTCCAAGAAGCACTCAAAGCAGAGCCTGGTTCTGCAGCACGTGATCGTTACATCTTCCGTGACGGTAAGGGTGAAAACGGTGAATTGCCACCCAACAACTGGCCCTCTCACTTTGGCCCCACCGGGTGGACTCGCACGACAAACCCAGATGGCACCCCTGGACAGTGGTATCTCCACCTCTTTGCCCCTGAACAGCCAGACTTCAACTGGGATAACGAAGAAGTCATCGAAGACTTCAAGAAGACTCTTCGATTCTGGTCAGACCGTGGCGTAGACGGATTCCGTATCGACGTGGCTCACGCCATGAAAAAGGACATGTCTGAGCCATATCCAGATATCAAGAACTATGACATGGAGAACATTCCTCTTGATGGTTCTCACCACCTCTTCGACCGCGATGACGTGATGGAGATTTACAAGGGTTGGAGAGAAATCTTTAACTCCTACAACCCTCCTCGTGTTGCTGTTGCAGAAGCGTGGGTCCCCGCAGAACGTCGTACTCGTTATGCAAGCCCTGAAACTTTGGGACAAGCATTCAACTTCGACCTGTTGAGCGCACCCTGGTCTGCGAAGAAATTCAAGAAGACCATTGAATTCAACCTTGAGCTTTCCGAGAAGTCAGGATCCTCTTCTACGTGGGTTCTCTCGAACCATGATGTGATTCGTCACGCCACTCGCTACGGTTTGCCCAAAAAGACCAACTTTGAAAAGTGGGTCATGACTGATGGAACTAGCCCCGAGCTAGACCGCGAAAAGGGACAGACACGTGCACGTGCGGCAACAATGTTGCTCCTGGCTCTTCCCGGAAGCACCTATCTCTACCAGGGTGAAGAACTGGGACTGTTTGAAGTAGCTGACCTTCCAGGACAGGTTCTTCAGGATCCGATGTGGCTCCGTGACGGAATGACTCGTAAGGGTCGTGACGGTTGCCGTGTTCCATTGCCTTGGGAGAAGACTGGTTCTTCTTTCGGTTTCGGTACCGGTTCAGCGCACTTGCCTCAGCCAGCCTGGTTTGCTGGTCACTCGGTTGAGTTTGAAGAAGCTCAGGAAGATTCAACCCTCAAGCTCTACCGCGCTGCACTGAAGTTGCGCAAGGAGCTCCTCACGGATGAAACCCTTGAGTTTGTTCCCAGCAAGCGCAAGGTGGTTCACTTTGTGCGTCCTAACGGATGGCACAACATTACAAACTTCGGGAAGAAGCCAGTGGCCCTTCCCGCAGGCACGGTTCGACTCACCAGTGCTCCACTCGTAGATGGCAAGCTTCCAAGCAACGCCACCGCGTGGATCACAACATAGGGGTTCCCTCCCTCCGATTGAATGCCCTGCAACCCTTGGTTGCCGGGCATTCTTATATCTGGACACTCGCCTGTAATCCCGGGCAAAGTCAGTGCCCTCGCGTAACTTTGAGGCATGGCTTCAGGCTCTAATTCGCGTTCCCGTTCGACGAGTGGGTCTCGTTCGCGTACCTCCGCTTCGAAGTCCACAAAGTCTTCTCCAAGTGCACGCTCAAACTCTTCAAACGGGGGAGCAAAATACACCGGAATTGCCTGGCTCTGGATGAGCATGGCCCACATCACCGGTGGTGCTGCACGCATGCTGGGGCCTGAAAAGTTTGCCAAAGATGAACGCCGTGACGGCGTGCCATTCACTCTCGTCGTTCTCGCAATTGCGGGAGCAATCACACAGTGGTTCCTGCCCAATAACGAAATCGCTCAGATCATCAACGACTGGACAATCGGTGGGCTTTTTGGGCGAATTGCGTATGGCCTTCCAGTCGTCATGTTGTTGACAGCTATTTGGCTTTTCCGACACCCCAGTTCGGTCAATGACAACAACCGCATTGGTGTTGGCCTCACGCTGCTATTGATGGCGGCTGCTGGTCTTGCTCAGGTCTTTGGTGGACAGCCTGATCCTTCTTCTGGTCCCGCTGCACTGGCAGACGCGGGTGGCTTGATGGGCTGGATTCTTGCCAGTCCGCTTTCGACAGTGATCTCACCAGTGGGTGCAGTCATCGTGATGATTGCCCTGATTTTGCTCTCGCTCTTGATCATTACCAAGACTCCACCCAACCGTATTGGTGCACGTTTCCGCGAGCTTTACGCCTACCTTTTCGGTGCTCACACTGACACAGAGGCAAACCAGACAGGCAAAATCGAGATTCTTGATCTTGACCCTGTTGAAGCTTCTTCTCTGCCCTGGTGGCGCCGGAACAGTAGTCGCCGTGAGACCGAGGCCGCTTTCGATTCACCGGTCATCACCGACCCTGCAGCGCATGCTGTCGATCTCGCAGCTACGCGCGAAATGACAGACCTCGACATCATCGAGGAACTGGTAAACGCAGAAGAAGCAGTGCGGGTATTCCACACCGGCGAGGTCGTTACAGACTCCTCGGCCGTGGCGGCACAGGACAATGTCTCCACCGCTCCGGTGAACATCGTCGCACCGACCGCCGAAGCTGCGGGTGTGGACGAAGCAGTTGTCGCCGCACCGCCTGCGCCCAAGGGTCCAGCAGCTATTTATCGCCTTCCGCCAGCCAATGCACTGGCTCAGGGTGCTCCTGCAAAGACTCGCTCGGCAGCTAATGACGAAGCAGTTCGTGCCATTACAGAAGTCCTCAAGCAGTTTGCTGTTGATGCCACTGTGACTGGTTTCAGCCGAGGACCCACCGTGACGCGCTACGAAATTGAGCTTGGCCCTGGTGTCAAGGTTGAGCGCGTTACTGCGTTGTCGAAGAACCTGTCTTATGCCGTGGCATCGAACGAAGTTCGTATCCTCTCACCTATCCCCGGCAAGAGCGCTATTGGTATTGAAATTCCCAACACCGACCGCGAAATTGTCACTTTGGGAGATGTGCTGCGTTCGAACGCATCTACTTCCAGCGAACACCCCATGACTATTGGTGTGGGTAAAGATGTTGAGGGTGGCTTCGTTGTTGCCAACCTGGCCAAGATGCCTCACTTACTTGTGGCAGGTTCTACCGGTTCTGGTAAGTCCAGCTTTGTGAACTCCATGATCACAAGCATTTTGATGCGCTCCACTCCTGCAGAAGTGCGCATGGTTTTGGTTGACCCCAAGCGTGTTGAGCTTGCACCCTATGCAGGTGTTCCACACCTCATTACGCCCATCATTACCAACCCCAAGAAAGCAGCTGAAGCACTGCAGTGGGTTGTTAAAGAGATGGACATGCGTTACGACGACTTGGCCAGCTTTGGCTTCCGTCACATTGATGACTTCAACCGTGCTGTGGTGAACAACGAGATAACGCTGCCGCCAGACAGCAAGCGCGAGCTTCGCCCATACCCATATCTTTTGGTCGTCGTAGACGAGCTCGCAGACCTCATGATGGTTGCACCACGTGACGTAGAAGATTCTGTCGTTCGAATTACCCAGTTGGCGCGTGCCTCTGGTATTCACCTTGTCCTCGCCACGCAGCGACCTTCTGTGGATGTCGTGACTGGTTTGATCAAGGCCAACGTGCCATCTCGTCTGGCATTCGCCGTGACCAGCGTGACGGATTCCCGCGTGATCTTGGACCAGCCAGGAGCTGACAAGCTCATTGGTCAAGGTGACGCATTGTTCCTGCCTATGGGCGCAAACAAGCCCATCCGAGTTCAGGGCGCTTGGGTTTCTGAAGAAGAGATTCACAAGGTTGTTACGCACGTCACCCGTCAAGCTCGTCCTGAATACCGTCAGGACGTTGCAGCCGCAGCGGAACGCAAAGAGATTGACGCAGACATCGGAGACGACCTCGATGTTCTCCTGCAAGCTGTTGAGCTTGTTGTCTCGACCCAGTTTGGGTCCACCTCGATGCTGCAGCGCAAGCTTCGTGTGGGCTTTGCTAAGGCAGGACGCTTGATGGACCTGATGGAAAGCCGCGACATTGTGGGCCCTTCCGAAGGTTCCAAGGCTCGAGATGTTCTGGTTTCCCAGGAACAACTCCCTGAGGTCCTCGCCAAGCTCAAGGGCGACGTTGTTGCTTCCCCTGCACCCCCAACTGCTTCTGTAATCCCAACTGGGGACCCCTACGCCAACGATCCCGTTGCGGAAATGTCTGCTGGATTAGAAGAAGTTGACGGTGACGAAGGTAGTGAAGACGCCTGGAACCTCACTGATCGCGACTAACGTGAATGTTATGAAGCACGTCCCCAACACCATCACCATCGTCCGGATCTTCTTTGCTCCAGTCTTTATCTGGATGCTCTTGACCGCAGGCGATGACCTCACATCACCACTTCGCTGGTGGGGTGCTGGACTGTTCGTTTTCGGTATGGCCACAGATGGCATTGATGGCTACCTTGCGCGTAAATACAACGTGGTCAGTGACTTTGGAAAACTGCTTGACCCCATTGCGGACAAGGTCCTTACTGGTGGTGCGCTGATCACACTATCCATTTTGGATGAGCTGCCATGGTGGGTTACCGCTGTGATCTTGCTCCGCGAAGTGGGAATTACCGTATTCCGCTTTGCAGTGTTGAGCGATCGTGTCATTCCGGCCTCTCGTGGCGGAAAACTCAAGACCATTACTCAGTTCGTCGCCATCACCTTTGCTTTGCTGCCTATGCAGGCAGTCATTGGCGATAGTGCCAACATCATCAACATTGTGCTGATGTCAGCTGCGACCATCATTACCGTCTGGACTGGAATTGATTATCTAGTGGATGCCTGGCGCCAAAACAAGAAGCACACGTCAAAGGCCTAAGGGGCGACTGTGACTGTTGAGCTGATCGAACGTTTGACTCACCGCGGTCTGACCGTTGCCATTGCCGAATCGTTGACGGGTGGGTTGCTCTGTGCTGCGTTGACAGAGGTTCCTGGTGCATCAGCGGTTATTCGCGGGGGAGTAGTGGCCTATGCGACGGATCTCAAGGCATCGATGTTGGATGTTCCACATGAACTGCTTGACACCGTAGGGGCCGTGGACGCAGACGTTGCTTTGGAGATGGCTGCTGGTGTCGCCTCCAAACTAGGGGCCGATATTGGTATTTCGACCACGGGAGTGGCCGGGCCAGAACCGCAGGATGGAAAAGCTGTAGGAACGGTCTTTATTGCCTGCGTATGGGGCAAGAAGCGCGTCGTTGAGGAGCTTTCCTTGTCTGGAACACGCAATGAAATCCGTTCCTTGACCGTCCATGCCGCCTTGCGGATGCTGGCATCTGCAGTTTCTTGAGCCTTCTGAAACATTCTGGGAATAAAACTGTCGTAACCTAAGTTGATACAAGCAGACTCACATCTGGTTTTCAGGTTTCTGGAGCTAGCATGGGGTTATAGATGTAGAGGAACTTTTATAGTTCACCAGCGTAGGGAGGCACCATGATTCTTGTTCGACAGGAAATCGGCGATGTTCTGCGCGACTACCGCCTGCAGAAAGGTCGCACGTTGCGACAGGTTGCAAGCAAGGCCAGCGTGGCACTCGGTTACTTGAGCGAGGTTGAACGTGGCCAAAAGGAAGCAAGCTCAGAAATTCTTGCTGCTGTAGCAGATGCTCTGGACACCCCCATCTCGCAGATCATGCGTGAAGTAGGGGATCGTCTTGCTGTGATTGAAAGAATCGAACCTATTCGTGCGATTCCCGACACTGTTCCTGACGAGTTCGTCAACGACTTCGCTGCAACACGCTAGAAGCGTTCGTGCGCCTCAGCGAATTTTGGCGTGCCGTCTCTGATGAGTTCGGTGAGGCTTATGGCCGTGTTCTGGTCAATGATTTAGTACTGTCCGAATTAGGTTCAGTTACCTCCGCGGAAGCCTTGCGTAAGGGTATCCCCGCGCGAAACGTGTGGCTTGCTCTGGTCAAAGCTGTCGATGTTCCTGAGTCCCGCTGGTATGGCGTGGGTCTGCCGGAGCCCAAGAAGTAATTTTCAACACGCCGACATTTGTTCGAATATGTATTCGAAAACGGCTAGTCTCCTACACATGCACTTGTTTGCACGTGTTATCCACGGAGAATCACCTCTGGCACTCAATGTCAGTGGCTTCTCTTACGGTGAAACACGTCCATATAGGAGCATGCGCCTTGTCGTAAGCGCCCCGCAGCGCCCGTCCCGCCTTCACCGGCCGGTCGGTAGCGGAGGAGTAGCACGGCAGCCGATAGGCGAATCACCCTCGATAAGTAAAGGAGACGGCCATGGCATCTGCCGCTGACCGCGAAAAAGCACTAGAAACAGCACTAGCCCAGATCGACCGCCAGTTCGGTAAGGGTTCCGTCATGCGCCTGGGAAGCGACGAGCGCGCTCCAGTCGAGGTGATTCCGACAGGCTCCATCGCATTGGATGTTGCTCTCGGCATTGGCGGACTTCCCCGTGGCCGCATCGTAGAGATCTACGGTCCTGAGTCCTCGGGTAAGACCACACTCACTCTTCACGCGATTGCTAACGTCCAGAAGCAGGGCGGCATTGCTGCCTTCATCGACGCTGAGCACGCACTTGACCCCGACTACGCCAAGAAGCTCGGTGTCGACATTGACGCACTGCTGGTGTCACAGCCTGACACTGGTGAGCAAGCACTCGAAATTGCCGACATGTTGGTTCGCTCCGGTTCTATCGACCTCGTTGTCATTGACTCGGTTGCCGCTCTAGTTCCCCGCGCTGAAATCGAAGGTGAAATGGGAGACACCCACGTGGGCCTCCAGGCACGTCTGATGTCTCAGGCGCTGCGTAAGCTCACCGGTGGCCTCAACTCGACCAACACCACCATGATCTTCATCAACCAGCTGCGCGAGAAGATCGGTGTCTTCTTCGGAAGCCCCGAGACCACCGCCGGTGGTAAGGCGCTGAAGTTCTACGCGTCAGTTCGCTTGGACATTCGTCGCATTGAGACCCTCAAGGATGGCACTGACGCAGTGGGTAACCGTACCCGCGTCAAGGTCGTCAAGAACAAGATGGCACCCCCCTTCAAGCAGGCAGAGTTCGACATCCTCTATGGAACCGGTATCTCTCGCGAAGGTAGCCTGATTGACTTTGGTGTCGATCACGGCATCGTGAAGAAGTCGGGTGCCTGGTACACCTACGAAGCAGATCAGCTTGGTCAAGGTAAGGAAAACTCTCGTAACTTCCTCATCCAGAACCCTGCTGTTGCCCTCGAGATTGAGCAGAAGATTCTGGCCAAGCTCGGTGTGGGT
>NZ_JAVWTF010000057.1:0-8086 GCF_036667855.1 Aurantimicrobium sp.
CATCCACTCATCAGTATCCAAGCCACTGAGTGACTTCTATGCATGTAGAAAGCAATCGCAGTGATCACAAAAGCCAACTCAGCGAGGAAAAGTATCACACCTCCGTCAAGGAGCGCCTGAAAAAACGAGTTGTTCGCGATGACAGAGTTGGGAGAGGCTGTAGGCGAAACTTGGAACCCGTAACTATAAAGAAAATCTCGCAAGCTACTCGGGCCAATACCCCACAATGGATTATCTGAAAATATTTGCCAACTCGAATTCAAAACTGCCAATCTGGGCGCGTTTGAAGAAGCTTCATTCGGGTCAAACAAGGAAAAGAATCTCACAGCAACTGCCTGCATGACATCAGGCTTCATCGCAATTACGACTACAAGACCAATCGCACCTAGGGTTGCAAGCCAGCCAAAACGGGGGCGTGGGATTCTACGAGGCCAAAAGAAAATAAAAATGCCAAGCAAAATTGGAATAGTGACAAATGCGGCACGGGAGTTGGCGAGTACCAGAGTGAGGGCAAAGAGACCCAACAACCATTGATTTGTTGGAGTTTTGGTGAGCACAGAGCGTGCGAGTACTGCCACCATGGCCAGTACCAAGAAGTACCCAAAATATCCAGATTCGTATGAAAACGAACTAATGCGACCGTAACCATTAACATCTGTAGCTCGATAAGACACAATCTGGGGAAGCCCAGAATAGAAAGCTGCAAGTTGGTAGAGGCCAAAAATCGAAGCAAAGATTGCACCGTATATAAATGCGTTTAATAATTGTGAAAAATTTCCGTAAAGTTTCACGTTTATTAGAACGGCGAGAAATGGAATGAGCGCGCCAGTTATAACTGCAACTGTTTGCGCTTGGGCTGCCACCTGGCTGGTTGAAATTAATCCAATTAACGCATACAAAAGCACCAGTGCAAGAGCAAAAATGATGGGAAAAGGTGGCCTGAGAGGGATGTTTCTCCGCCAGGAGTCAATCCAGCTGAAGAGAAGTGAAAAAGCGAAAAGAATAACGCTGAGTTTGAGGTTGTAGCCAGCTATTCCAACATTTCCGAACTTTTCCCACGAAACAGTAAAGATGCCAAGCGCTGTGAAAATTGAACTGAGATTTGACCCGTAAAGCCTCGCTCCGAGGCTCCTAACACTTGCAATTTTTTCCATCATCCCCACCAATGTTTCATCCTAGCGAGTGCCTTTGATTATTTTCGAAGAAGATTTTTTCTATCTGAACTTAAAACATGGCAAGCTGTTAGAACTAGGGGGTTAGTTTTTACCTATATGCACAAGGGGGAAGCATGAGCTTGAAAGATTACTTACTTCGCATGAGGAGACAATGGGTACTTATTGTGTCCATGACTGTTGTGTTCTTTTTCGGGGGAGTGTTTTTTGCGCTACAGCCCCAAGAGATACCATCACAGGTTTACACCGCAAATTCACAATTATTGTTCATTGCCCCGCTTCAAGAATCAACCAACGGTGAAACTAACAAACTTCCCGCAATCACTGCGTCGGATCTCCTGGCTACAGAACATATCCATGAACTCATTGCGAAAGAGATGGGAATAACAGCGAGTTCCCTTGATGAGAACATTACCTTTTCAAGCGGTTCAAATGCTGGCTCTGACGTGTTTACCATCATCGCAACGAGCCTAGACTCCGAGCTACCAACTGAAGCGGTAAACGTCGCGGCCTCAGTGATGAACGCGTCTTCGCCTGAATTATTGAATGTTCAGTCAAAAATAGTTGAGGTTGCAGTAGAAAGCATTCCCACAATTGATGTCACCCGTAACTCACCGGCGTCAAAAATACTCATCCCAACTGTTCTGGGGTTGTTATTAGGCTTATTTGTCGCTTTCGTAAGAGCGTGGTTGAACAACACACTCCTCGGTTCTCGTGAACTTTCTGAAATATCAGGTAGGAAAGTTCTCGAAATTCAAGCACACAGCAACAAGGGCGGCGACGACTTCACCTGGAATAACGAGGATCTGTACAAAACCCGCTCCTCTCTTTTAGCACGTAACGTAAAAGACACGGCTAATTTCTTGGTAGTGAGGGAAGCTTCTCGAGCTTGTTTCTACAGCTTTATCACCGTATTAACTGAGTCCTTACAAGCAACCGGAAATAAGACATTAGTTATTGACTGTGACTTGAGCAATAAGACAGATATCGGATTTTTGGGCCTCTCCTCTACTCCTCAGGGAATTTCCGCTCAGGTATCCAAGTCTTCAGAATTGAATAAGCTCATTGTTTCTGTTTCTTCCCATGTGGATGCCATTTTTTCTTCAGGAAATGTGATCAATTCTGAAGATTTACTCGCGTCAAAGGATTTCAAGAAATTCGTGGGTGATATCCGCAATAACTACGACGTAGTTCTTCTTCTAAGCCCTTCTTATGAGCACAAGCCAACTTCAACGACACTTTTGCCACTTGTGACTGAGGCTGTACTAGTTGCCGAGATTGGCTTTTCAAAATTGTCGACTTTGATGGAGTCTGCGCGTGTTTTGGAAGAAAGTGATTCTCAGTCACCTTCGGTAGTGGTTTTGAACCCTAGAGTAGAAGTAAAGAAGTCTGACGTTAGGTCATAAGCAGGGGGATTTATGCCGCAATATTCTCATATTCCCTGGGAAAAAATTTATTCGAGAAATATCTCGATGACTGATGTTCTCAGTCTGGTTCTCGGTGTTTTTATCAGTCAGATAATTTTCATACCATCTGGAGTTCAACTAGAGCTGTTTGAAATTCAGCCTGGATTGACGATTTCCTACACGTTTTTGTCCGTATCACTGGTCATCGTTTGGCTAATTTTCCTGAGGTTATTTGCAACGAAAAATGTTCGAATATTGGGTGTAGGAAATGCTGAGTACACCAGAATTTTTCAAAGTTCTCTCACGTTATTCTCCGTACTGGCCATCACGGGTTATCTGACCAAAACGGAAATTTCGCGATCTTACGTAGTGTCGCTTTTCATAAGTGGGCTCGTGTTACTGGTAGTGAGCCGGTGGTTATGGAGAAAATGGCTGACGTCTCAGAGGAAAAAAGACAAACTCACTGATAGAGCATTCTTAGTTGGGTCACCGAGTTCAATTCGTGAAATTAATTCAGCTTTCCGAGCACATCCAGAATCTGGATTAGCGGTTGCTGGAACAATGCAACTTGAAGAGGGCGGAAATTCAAGCGCTAATCAAGAATCTATCCAAAGTCGCGTGGGCTCCGTCATAGCTGCACTTGAAGCATCTGAAGCAACCCACTTGGTTATCTGCAGCTCCGACTCGCTCAGCCCAATTGTTGTGCAGGAACTCAGTTGGCAGTTAGACCCCGTCAAGCACCAACTCATTGTTGCTCCCAGCATTATTGGAGTTGGGGGTCCGCGAATTCACTCACGACCTGTAGCTGGGTTGCCTTTGTTGCATATCGAGACTCCAGATTTTGACGGTGACGGGCCTGCCTCAAAGCGCGTTTTAGACATCATCATTGCGGGAATGCTCTTACTTGTGTTGTCCCCGATATTTTTAGTAATTGCATTGTCAGTAAAACTGACCAGTACAGGACCGGTGTTTTATAAACAAGAACGCGTGGGCCTTGACGGTAATACTTTCAACATGCTCAAATTCAGATCAATGAAGGTAAATGCAGATGCAGAGTTGGCTGAGCTCCTGAAAAAGGAAGGAAAGGGAAACACGCCATTCTTCAAAGTGGATAATGATCCTAGAATTACGCCAATTGGTGGTTTCTTGAGAAAATATTCCCTCGATGAATTTCCCCAATTACTCAACGTGTTATTCGGCTCCATGAGCTTGGTCGGGCCAAGACCACAACGTCCAGCAGAGGTGGAGCTCTACGACCATGTTGCTGCACGCAGATTGCTTGTCAAGCCTGGTATGACAGGGCTCTGGCAGGTGAGTGGACGCTCCTCTCTCACTTGGGAAGAATCCATCAGGTTAGATCTCTACTACGTAGAGAATTGGAGCCTCAGCGCTGATTTCTTGATTCTTGCCAGAACAGCCAAGGCCGTTCTAAAACCCGGAGACACCGCAATATGACGGAAAAGGGTCTGCCCACTTTGGTTGTGGACCAAAGATGGAAAGGTCAACACGGTATAGCTCGATACAGCGCGGAAGTGCTCAAGCGTTTGGATCAGGATTACGTTGGTTTGCGTTCACAGATATCTCCGACCAATCCAATGGACGCTTTTTCTCCCTCAAGACGGGGGTGGCCGAAAGGGAGTGTCATTTACACACCTGGCTTTAACTCTGGCTTTACTTCGACAACACAAATAATCACAGTCCACGACTTGATTCACCTAGAGAACCAAGCCGAGCAATCTCCGCTTAAGAAGCTGTACTACGACCTCATAGTTAAGCCCGCAATTGTAAAAGCAGGCACTGTTTTTACAGTGTCTGAAACCTCTGCAGCACAGATTCGTAAGTGGGTATCAAACGATTCAGTGAAGGCTGTTGTCACTGGTTGTGGCGTGAGCCCCGAATTTCGGTTAGAGGGTAAAAGCGATAATAGGGGGAAAGGCAGATTTCTCTACGTCGGGAGTATCAAACCTCATAAAAATGTCAGTTTGCTTCTCCAAGCAATATCTCACAACAAAGACCATGAATTGATCATTGTCACAAGTGATGTTGCTCAAGCAACTTCGCTGGTTTCTGATGTTGGCGTCTCGCAACAAGTCACGATTTTGAGCGGCCTTACTGACGCTGAGTTGTCCGCACTCTATAGATCAACTCAGGCACTCGTGATGCCCTCAACCCTTGAAGGATTTGGGCTGCCGGCCGCAGAAGCAATAGCCTGTGGTGCCACGGTGCTCTATTGGTCTGGGTGTGAAAGCGTTCACGAAATAGTTGGCACGTATGGCACGGCTCTGACGAGTTCGACAGATTCAACAGAATGGTCGGATACAATGGGGAATATTTCAGGTAGCCCCCGAGTGAAAAACACTCCTGATGCTTTGTGGCAAGCTACCTATTCTTGGGATTCTGTAGGGGACATTGTCAATACGCAACTGCGTGAAACCCTCAGACAAGGGCCACGTTCATGACAGGTGTCATCGTCCACGAGTGGATTGAAGAAATTGGCGGATCTGAAAACGTCCTCGATGAAATCGCCCTTGTTTTTCCGGATGCCCCTATATATTGCTTATGGAATGACGCTCCTGAACGATTTGCCCCAGGTAGAGTCCGCGAATCATGGCTTGCGAAAACTCCTTTACGCAAGGTGAAGCCTCTTGCGTTGCTTTTTATGCCATTTGTTTGGCGTCGATTGAAAATAGACTTCCAGCCAGACTGGATACTTGCGAGCACTCATTTATTCGCCCACCATGCCAAATTTGTTGGAATTAAACCAGTTAACAAATTTGCTTACGTGCACAGCCCTGCTCGCTATATTTGGAGTCCTGAATTGGACTCCAGAGGAAAATCAATTTTTGTCAGGCTGGTTGCGCCAGTGTTGAAGGCAATAGACACCAAAAGAGCGAAAGAACTCAGTTCCATTGCAGCGAACAGCTCGACCGTTCAATCCAGGATTCAGAAATATTGGAACAGGGATTCACGAGTTATCTACCCACCCGTCGATGTTGATTTCTTCAAGGAGGGAAACACACAACTCTCGTCAGATGAGAAGTTAGTTCTTGAATCACTTCCAGAAACATTTGTTTTGGGAGCATCTCGCTTTGTTCCCTACAAGCGACTGGATCTCGCCCTAAAATACGGAAAAGTAACACAATTGCCGGTTGTACTTGCAGGGAATGGTCCGGATTACGCGGACCTGGTTACCTTGAGTGAGATGAGCCCAGGGGACCACATCCAAATCATTCAAAGCCCTAGTAGCCAGCTGTTGAAAGCACTTTTTACCAAGGCCAAAGTGTTAGTTTTCGGAGCGGTTGAAGATTTTGGCATCATGCCAGTTGAAGCAATGGCAGCAGGGACACCAGTGATTGGTCCCACAGTCGGCGGAGTCAGTGAAACTGTCCTAGACGGAAAAACGGGCATTCTTCTTGCTGAATTCTCTGAAAAAGAAATAATCGCGGCCGATGCTTCCCTCGGAGCTATCTCAGAGAAAGCTTGTGTGCACAGAGCAGATGAATTTTCTTCTGAGCAATTCAGGCAACAGCTCAGGGAATGGGTTACGCCAGCATGAGCGCACCAAAGAATAACTCTCAACAGTCGTGGGTTATCTACTCTCATTCATCTGATCTGGGAGGTGCGGAATTATCTCTATTAGAGGTCGTGAAACCAGCGTTTGAGAGGGGGATCTCCCTCACCCTCATATTGCCTAGAGAAGGCCCTCTCCAGGCAGAATTAGAAGCAATAGGTGTCACTGAGATTGTGTTTCTACCAACCCATACGTGGATGACAGGCAAATTCCCTAGGCTCCTAGGTATTCCTCGCTTGATACTCATCGGTCGAGAGTCTTCAAGATTTTCTCGTTTCCTCAGAGAAATAGCCCCTGATCTGTTAATCGTCAACACTTCTACAATCCCTGGCCCAGTTCGTGCCGGATATCAGCAGCACATTCCCACAGCCGTGTTCGTGCACGAGGGAATTCGTTCCAACAGAGTATTGACTTCGCTCCTACCTAAGCCCTGGATTATTGGGCTGTTGAATAAATGGGCTGATTTGTTTATTGTGCCCTCTGAATATGTCGGGCAGGAACTCGGTAGCGAATACCTTGTATCTGCCCCGGCAATTTCAAAACCTAAAAAGAACATCAAAGCATTGATTGAGCTGCATCAACAGGGGCCGCACAACCCACTTCGTGCTGTCATGCTGGGACGTATTTCTCGAGAAAAAGGTCACCTTGATGCAATTGCTGCCGTCAAGCTGGCCAGGCAGCAAGGTATCAATGTGCAGCTTTCGATGTATGGCGATGTTGATTCAACCATTTCTCGTGAACTCAGCAACATGATTAACAGCGAGGGCATGCGAGGAGTCGTATTTGTGCATCCGCCACAGAAAGACATTGACTCCATATTTGCAAACGCAGACCTCACCTTAGTTCTCTCGAAATATGAGACCTATGGACGCGTAGCAGCAGAATCACTCACTCAGGCAGTACCCGTCATCGGTTTAGATATTCCGACAACCCGGGAAATGCTGGCAGAGGGTGGGGGAGTACTTGTCTCTGATCCAATTCAGGGAACTGCAGAGCTATTCCAACGTTTCACTGAAGATCACAGTGGGTACAGAAATGCAGTTTCGAGTATTGGCTCGGTCACTGACAAAAAGAGCTCGGCCAAAACCCAAACTGAACTTTTCCAGAGACTTATTGCGCTGACTCACTAGGCCTAAAGCGGCCAGTTCTCTTTAGTTACCTTGAGATAACTTGGACGATCAAGCTTCTGGCCATCTTTGAAAGCTCGCCAGAGTTTGTAGGCGAAACAGAACTGCAACAGGGCAATTCGTTTGAGCACTCTCAGAGTGATCCGGAAGTAACTTCCAAACTTGTATTGCGGATGCTTGATTCCGAAAGCACCTAGGCCAAAAGCTGAATACAAGTCAACGCGGGAACCTGCAATTTTCCTCGAAGAAGAGACAGCATGTATTGCAGTTGCTTCAGGTACTACAACTAGCTCAAGACCAGCAGCTTTGACACGCAATCCAAAGTCAACGTCTTCCCAATACATAAAGAAGGCTTCATCGAGAAGGCCTATTTCTTCAAAGGTCGAGGACTTGATCAAAACGCATGCAAAAGTTAGGAAATCAAAGTTTTGTATTGACTGCTCATTAACGGAGAGGCTATTACTTTTTACAGAAGCACCAGAAGCCTGAAGTGTTTCATCTGGATTAAGGATGATTGGGGCAACCATCCCAACATTAGGAAAATTGAGCTCTGAGAGAAGTTTTTCCAGTGCATTTTCTCCCAGCACCGCGTCGTTATTGATGAGCAGTACTGCATCGCAGTTTGTAAGCAAGGCATGCCGAATTCCTGTATTGATTCCTGCTGAAAATCCTCGATTTTCGGGGATAAACAGTTCTAAAACAGGTGTTAGCATCGACGAGAAGGTTCCCTGAGGAAACGGCGAGTGGTGGCGCTCGTTGTGAACAATAACGATCTGATTAAGTTGGGCTAATTCCCCAAGGCTTCCGACA
>NZ_JAVWTF010000058.1:0-7732 GCF_036667855.1 Aurantimicrobium sp.
ACCAGAAAGTGTATCTCTCAGCGATCTATGACCTGTTCGATCATGCAATCGTGAGCTTCAAAACAGGAACCTCACCGAATACCGGATTGACGTCACGGAGCCTGAAAGACGCGTTTGAACGTGAACAACCAGCTGCCGGACTACTCGTTCACACAGATCAAGGATTCCACTACCAACACCACTCGTGGCGTGAACTGTTGGAAGAACATGGCGCTATCCAATCCATGTCCCGCAAAGCAAACTGTTATGACAACGCCCTGATCGAGAACTTCTTCGGACACCTCAAAACAGAAATGTTCCATGGTGAAAGATTCAACACCGTCAACGAACTCATCGAAGAAATTGAGGAATACATCGATTGGTATAACAGAGATCGTCTACAAGAACGACTGAAGGGCATGACCCCGATGCAATATCGGAACCATGCCCTTCAGTTAGAAGCCGCCTAGTATTTATCCTGTCCAACTTTCGGGGGACAGTTCACATCAGGCCAGGGAATCTTCGGTAGTTCTAACTCTGAATTACTTCAGAATGCGAATGAGCTTACGGTTGACGAACTCTTCGATACCGAACCGACCCAGTTCGCGGCCGAAGCCTGAGCGCTTGATGCCACCGAAGGGAAGCTCAGGGCTGTCCAGGCCAACGCCGTTGACGTAAACCATTCCGGCTTCGATCTGGTCTGCCACGCGAAGGACCTGGTCCTTGTCCGTGGAGAACAGGTAGGAACCAAGTCCAAAGGGAGTGTCGTTAGCCAGCTCAACAGCAGCTGCCTCGTCCTTGACGGAGTAGACAATCGCAACGGGGCCAAAGAACTCTTCGTGGTGTGCATCCATGGCAGGAGTGACGTCAGTCAGCACAACACCGGAGAAGTAGGTTCCACTGCGGTCACCACGTGCGTGCAACGTTGCACCCTGCTTGACGGCACGAGAGACCTGTTCTTCCAGGCCGTCTGCTGCGCCAGCAGACGACAGAGGTCCGAGGTAGGTTCCTTCATCCATGGGGTTGGAAGGTGTCATCTCGAGCATCTTGGCAGTGAATTTCTCCAAGAACTCTGCATAGAGGCTTTCGATGACGACAAAACGCTTGGCTGCGTTGCAGGCCTGGGCGTTGTTGTCGTTACGACCGGCAATAGCTGCTTCAACGGTGGCATCCATGTCATCGGTGCTCAACAGAATGAAGGGGTCAGAGCCACCCAGCTCAAGAACAACCTTCTTGAGGTAGCGTCCAGCGGTTTCTGCCACAGCTGCACCAGCACGCTCGGAACCGGTCAGGGAAACACCCTGAACGCGTGGGTCAGCTATAACGCCTTCGATCTGCTTCGAGTCTGCGTAAAGGTTTTGGTAAGCGCCTGCAGGGAAGCCGGCGTCGTTGAAGATCTTCTCCATAGCGGCTGCAGATTCAGGGCACTGAGATGCGTGCTTGAGCAGGATGGTGTTACCCAGTACCAAGTTAGGACCAGCGAAGCGGGCAACCTGGTAGTAAGGGAAGTTCCACGGCATGATGCCAAGGAGCACACCCAAAGAAGAACGGCGGATGAAGGCTTCGCCTTCACCTTCGAACTCGGGGATGGCTTCGTCAGCAAGGAACTTCTCTCCATTGGTGGCGTAGAAAGAGTAGATGTCTGCGGTGAAGTCGACCTCACCAAGTGCCTGCTCGTATGGCTTACCCATCTCGCGAACAATGATTTCTGCGAGGTTTTCACGGCGGTCGCGGTGAAGCTGGGCCACCTTCTCAATGAGTTCAGAACGCTCGGCAACAGTGGTGGTCTTGGACCAGCCCTGGTGAGTTGTGTGAGCAGCATCAATAGCTGCAGAAATCTGCGCGTCGGTGGTCTGGGCAAATGGTGCTCCAGATTCTCCAGTTGCAGGGTTTGTAACGACGTACTTACTCATTTCCACTCCTATGTGGCACTAGATGGTGTTGCTTCGATGATAACTGTTCGGCTTCTAATAGATAAGGGCGTCTCAAGAGTTCACAGCACTTTCTGGGCATAAAAAGTCCCCCCGGCAGGAATCGAACCTGCGACCAAGAGATTAGAAGGCTCTTGCTCTATCCACTGAGCTACGGAGGGTTGGTTTACAAGTTTACCTTCTCACTTCAGCCCTCCTTGCCCTCGATAGGGTTGCTATATGGATGACGAAACACTTGATGCCGTTGGCAAGATCTCTCACACCTACCTCTTCGTCCTCCACGATGGTGAAGCTGTCCACCGCAATATTGCCGTGAAGATGGTCGCTGAAGAGCTCGGTCTCTTTGATGAGAACACGAAGAAAGAAATCGTGGAACTAGCTCAAGAAAAACTCATGCTATTTCTCGATGTTTTGCTCGAGTCGGGCTTCTTGCTTTCGCGCCCTCAAAAGACCGTCATGATTGCGCCCAAGGGGTTAGAGGCACTCATCGACAACGAAGGAACCTTCTCGAAGGATTTCCTTGCAGAGCACATCCCTCAGCTCTTGAGTGTTGAGCTGTAGTTACTTCTTGCGGATGGGGATTGCTCCCGTTGTGGCAGCGAGGTCAAGATCTACGATCTTGCCACCTCGCGACGTCTGGGCCAAGATGATGCCCGCGGTGACAATCAGTGCACCCAGAATCTGGATGAAGCTCAAGGATTCACCCAGCCACAACCACGCCACGATGAAGGCAAAGATCACTTCAGAAGAGGCAACGATGCCGGCAGAGGTGGCACTGAGCAAGCTCAGCGACTTGAAGGACATATAGAAAGCCACGAAGGAACCCATCGTGATGGTCCACAGGAATGGCACCCACAGCGGAACATTGACTGCCGCAAGCGAGCCACTGAGAGAAATCTGGTGGCTAAAGACAGAGAAGTCCATGTTCTGCCAGCCGCTAAAGAATGCCCAGAACAACGATGCAAACAGCATGGACCAGAAGGTCATGGCCAGCACGTTCATACCTTTGAGAGCTTGCTCACCAATGAGGAAGTAGATCGTGTAGGAAGCGGCAGCGATGAGGGCAAAGATCATGCCCAATCCATCAACGCTTGAGTTCCACATCTCTGCGACCACGCCCAGGCCGATGAGCACTAAGACAATGGCGACCCACAACCGGGCGCGAACGTGTTCCTTGAAAAAGAAACGCGCTATGACGGCCACAGCCAGCACAGCAAGGTATTCAAAGAGCAGAGCAATTCCTACAGGAATGCGCTCAATGGCCAGTGCATAGAACCACTGCAACATCGCCACACCAAATACACCCAACGCAGCCATGGCAAGCAGTCGTTTGAAACTGATCTTGAACGCGCTACGTTCGGTGAACAGCAACACAATGCCGGCAATCACCATGGTGGCCGTAGCGCGGAAGAAGGTCATCTGGGCGGCTGTAACACCTTCGGAGAGGACGAGTTTGACCACGCTTCCGTTCGAGCCGAACAAGAGCGCGGCCAAGAAGCCAATGATGTAACCCATGAGAGTTCTAATCTAACGAAGAATGGCCCCCGTTTCCGGGGGCCATTGAGGGAATTAACTTAGAACTTCGTGTTGAGCCAGGTTCGTGCTTCGTCCACGCTGCTCTGAGGCAGTGAGAAGTGATCGTCATTGGGGTAGGTGGAGGAGGTGATGTCTCCACCGAGTTCCTTGATGGCCTCGATGTAACCGAGCTGCCAAGGAAGTGGGCAAGGACCTGCAGGGTCCTGGCCATCAATGAGAACGAGGACGGGAGCAATGGGCTTCACGCGAGCAGCTGAAGCTTCAACGAAGGCAGAAAGCCACAGGGGTAGCTTCTCCTTCTTGACATCCAGAATTGCTCCCTGGTGCTTCCAGGTGCGGACCAGGATGTCACTCAAGTGGTGAACAGGAGCGGTGTTGTAGTTGTCTTCGAAAATCTGCTTACCCAGGGGAGTGAATACGTCGTCCATTGAAAGAGTGTCTGGGAAAGCAGTAGGCATAGCGCCCAACATCATGAACATGTGTCCATCAGGTGGGGTTGGTGTTCCACCACCGGCGAGAGCTGCCTGGGTTTCAGGGAGCTTCACGGCAACCCCTGGAACGCCGGGAGACATGGGAACAGTTCCGACGAGTTCTAGGTCGCCGTAGGCGTCTGCATCGAGTTCTGCAATAGCGGCGGCAGTTCCACCGCCCTGTGACCAACCGATACAACCAAACTTGTTTCCAGCACCAAGATCCATTTCACGCGCGGCGTGAACGATGTTGAGAGCGTCCAAAGCATTGGTCCGGTTCACGGTGTACTGGTGAACTCCTGGAGTGCCAAGTCCTTGATAGTCCGTAGCCACAACAATCCATCCCTCATCGATGAACTTCTGAAGCCCGGGGATGCCGTAGTCAATCTGAGTGGTCGAACCAGACTGGAAGTAGGTCACGAGCTCACGTGCTGGGTCAGGCTGTGCTGAAGGACAGGCCGCGTCTCCGAGGCCAGTGGTGCCGTGTGCCCAAGTAACAACTTTGCGATTCTCGGCAGTGGAGCTCGGGGTAATGACGAGACCTGTGGACTCGGTAGCTTTACCGTGAAGATCTTCAGAGTTGTAGCGAATGCGGTATGCAACAGCATTCGTGATTGAGGTGTCAATCTTTTCGCTCGATAGCAGAAAAGTATTCATGTGTGTCCCCTTGGCTCAGATGTCTCTAATCTAGAGCCATGACAACTTTCGTAGTAGCTGGTGGCTGTTTCTGGTGTTTAGATGCGGTCTACCGCACCCTCAACGGCGTTTCTGATGTTGTTTCTGGGTATACCGGTGGCACGAAAGAAAACCCCACCTACGAAGAGGTCTGCACCGGTACCACTGGTCAGGCTGAAGCGGTCAAGGTTGTTTTCGACGAGGCAGTGATTCCTGCCGAGGTCATTCTGGATGTGTTCTTCACACTCCACGATCCACGTCAACTCAACCGTCAAGGCAATGACATTGGCACGCAGTATCGCTCTGCCATGTTCTATGACGGCGAGCAGCAGAAGGAACTCTTTCAGGCATCTATTGATCGCGCCAATGAGTACTGGGGTGGGGGACTGGTCACCACACTGGAGCCTCTGGGTGTGTTCTATGACGCTGAGGAATATCACCAGAACTTCTTCGCGCGTAACCCAGGACAGGGATACTGCCTGGCTGTTGCCGTGCCTAAGGTCAACAAGGTTCGCGCTTCTTTCGCCAGCTACATCAAGGACTAATAACTCCTAGTCCTCCACAGGGCATTGCCGTGTGACCTTCATCCCAGATGTGGGTTTGTTCGTCGCGCCGTGAGCTTTCCTGACGCATTCTTCGTTCACGTATTCACGAACGAAAGGACGTCATCATGACGGACAACATCACTCTCACTGGATTGGTTGCCACCACTCCACGCCACCTCACCACCAGCGAGGGGCTCGCCATTACGAGCTTCCGTCTGGCATCCAGTCAGCGTCGCTTCGACCGTGCAGCAAACCGCTGGGTTGATGGTGACACCAACTGGTACACCGTTTCCAGCTTCCGAGCACTCGCGGAGAATGCTGCCACCTCGGTGTCGAAAGGTGACCGTGTCATCGTCACCGGCAAGCTGCGTATCCGCGATTGGGAGAACACCGATCGCTCCGGCACCACCGTTGAGGTTGAAGCTGAAGCACTTGGTCACGATCTGACGTGGGGCATCGCTTCGTACACTCGTAACTCGTCCTCCACAGAGGTGACCTCGGTTGCTGAAGATGATTGGGGCGGCATTCCCGACAAGGACAGTGATGAAGAGGACCTTCCTCTCGCTGCGAAGAGTCGTAAAAAGGTTGCTGCCTAGCAACACCTCCTCATACTGAGCGAAAACACAGAACGCCCCCTTTAGACTTGGGGGCGTTCTGTCGTTTCGGGGAAGGAGAGCCATGAAGATTCGCGTTATTGCCACTGCGCTAGCTCTCTCTGCCGCACTTGCGCTCACGGGATGCTCAGCATCCACTCCGAATGTGAAGCCCACCGAGACTGCAACAGCTTCCGCATCGGCAACACCCAAGCCCACCAAAGACCCTGTGCTTCTGCCTAACGGCAGTGCCAAGGACAATCTGTATTACTTCACCTGGATCATTGAAAAGACACTCGCCGCTGATCCTGCGGCCGATTCTTATGCTGTTGCCCAAGCAGTCGGTGCTGCAGGGTTCGATCCTGCGACCGTGCAGTTCACGTTTTCGCGCACAGCAGCAGGCCTTGCTGCTGACACATCGGAAGTTGCCGTCCAATTTGGTGGCCAGTGTGTGATTGGCCAGTTTGGACCTGTTGCCCCCAAAGTCATCTCCCGGGTGCTTCCTGTTTTGGCAACAGGCGGTTGTCTGCTCGGAACGGAAGTTCAGAGCCTGGGCTAACACCTAGAATTGAGCCATGGCTGAGTTCATTTATTCCATGGTTCGTGCCCGCAAGGCAGTCGGCGACAAGCTGATTCTCGATGACGTCACAATGTCGTTCTTCCCCGGTGCCAAGATTGGTGTCGTAGGACCCAACGGTGCCGGTAAGTCGACCATTTTGAAGATCATGGCAGGTCTCGACACCCCCTCGAACGGTGAAGCCAAGCTGAGCCCTGGCTATTCAGTCGGCATCCTCATGCAAGAACCCGAACTCGATGAGAACAAGACCGTTCTCGAGAACGTCCAAGACGGCGTGGGTGAGATCATGGGCAAGATCAACCGCTTCAACGAAATCTCTGCCGCCATGGGTGAGCCTGACGCAGACTTTGACACTCTTCTCGCCGAGATGGGAACCCTCCAGGAAGACATCGACGCTGCCAACGGCTGGGACCTCGACTCTCAGCTCGCTCAGGCGATGGATGCTCTGCGCTGCCCACCCAGTGACTGGCCCGTGGACAAGCTCTCCGGTGGTGAGAAGCGTCGTGTTGCACTCTGCAAGCTCCTGCTGCAGAAGCCTGACCTGCTCCTGCTCGATGAGCCCACTAACCACCTCGATGCCGAGTCTGTGCTCTGGCTCGAGCAGCACTTGGCTAAGTACCCCGGTGCCGTTCTTGCCGTAACACACGACCGTTACTTCCTCGACCACGTTGCTGAGTGGATCGCGGAAGTAGACCGCGGACACCTCTACCCCTACGAAGGTAACTACTCCACCTACCTCGAGAAGAAGCGTGAGCGTCTTGAGGTTCAGGGTAAGAAGGACGCCAAGCTTGCTCGTCGTCTCTCGGAAGAGCTCGACTGGGTTCGCTCCAACGCGAAGGGTCGCCAGGCTAAGTCCAAGGCCCGTTTGGCTCGCTATGAAGAGATGGCTGCGGAGGCTGAAAAGACCCGCAAGCTCGACTTCGAAGAAATTGTTATTCCTGCCGGTCCACGTCTCGGTGCTGTTGTTCTCGAAGTGAAGAACCTTAAGAAGGGCTTCGGAGATCGCACCCTTATTGACGGTCTGTCTTTCTCGCTACCTCGCAACGGAATCGTCGGTATTATCGGCCCTAACGGTGCCGGTAAGTCAACCCTGTTCAAGACCATTGTGGGTCTGGAAGAAGCAGACGGTGGTGAAGTCAAGATCGGTGAAACCGTGAAGATTTCCTATGTTGACCAGAGTCGTGGCGGTATCGACCCCAACCTCAACCTCTGGGAAGTTGTTTCCGATGGTCTGGACTTTATCCAGGTCGGAAACGTGGAAATCCCCAGCCGTGCTTATGTCTCCACCTTTGGTTTCAAGGGCCCAGACCAGCAGAAGAAGGCTGGTGTGCTCTCCGGTGGTGAGCGTAACCGCCTGAACTTGGCACTGACTCTCAAGCAGGGTGGAAACCTTCTCCTGCTCGATGAGCCCACCAACGACTTGGAC
>NZ_JAVWTF010000058.1:7742-8031 GCF_036667855.1 Aurantimicrobium sp.
AAGCCTCGAGAATGCCCTGCTCGAGTTCCCCGGTTGTGCTGTGGTCATCACACACGACCGGTGGTTCCTTGACCGTATTGCGACGCACATCCTTGCCTACGAAGGCACGGACGAGAACCCCAGTTACTGGCACTGGTTCGAGGGTAACTTCGAGTCCTACGAAGCCAACAAGATCGAGCGCCTCGGTGCTGATGCGGCGAAGCCACACAGCAGCACCTACCGCAAGCTCACACGCGACTAGGACTGATTATGCGTTTACACATTCCCACCAGTATCCGTTGGTCTGACC
>NZ_JAVWTF010000059.1:0-7841 GCF_036667855.1 Aurantimicrobium sp.
CAATCACGTTGATCACGAGGACACCAGCAAGCCCAACGACAGCTCCGATGACGCCGCCGATCAGACCTTGAACGACAGATTCACCTGCCACTTGTCCCACAATGCGCTTGTTGGACCAACCAATCGCCTTGAGGGTTCCAAATTCACGAGTGCGACGTGTCACGCCTGAGATGGTGAACAAGATGGCAATCAAGAATGCTGCCGCCAGCACGGCAACAGACAGCCAGAGACCAAGGTTACTCAGCAAGGAGGAAGCGGTCGCTAGGGATCCTGAGACGCTTGATGCGAGATCTTCTTGTGTACTCACCGTGGTGTCAGGTAGAGCAGTTTCGATATCTGCCTGAACTTGCGCGATGTCGGTGGCACTTTCAGCCTGGACGTAAATGTTGCTGATCATGTCTGTCTGGCCGGAAATGGACTGTGCCATATCTAGCGGGATATAGACATTTGCGGCTGTTGCGGCATCACCCGATGTGGCAGAAACGAGACCCACAATGGTGAAAGTTGTTCCACCGATGTCGATGGTGTCTCCAACAGCTAGTTCAGAAGTAGTGGCATAGGCTGCGTCGAGTACTGCATTCGCCTGTCCAGCGTCAGCTGCATCCAGGCCACGGCCATCCGTGAGCTCTACTGCAGAGAGTGGACCGACTGCGGCACCTGCAGGGTCAAGACCCAGCACACTGAATGAATTCACATCGAATGCACTTCCACCGGCGCCATCAGCTCCGCCAGTTGGAGCTGTCAGTTCTGTTCCAGGAGCGCTCTGCGCCTGAGATCTGTCTGGAATTTCACCACTAAACGTCATATTGGTCAATGCCAAGGTCGCCGCCGCTGCCTTAACGTTCTCAATTCCCAACACGGTTTGTAAGGCATCCGAGGACATGGTTGCCGACCCGGGGCCGCTCGTCAACCGCGACGCGCTGAGTGCGGTTGAACCATCCGTGGTTTCACCATCGCCGGAACCAAATTCTAAACGGCCAGGGCCGCCCTCACCCTCGCCGGGCGCTGTGGGAGTTTGGCTCACGGAAATATCAGTACCGACGCCATAAACGCTTTCAAGAACTTTTGATTGCGCTGATTTCACTCCTGCGGCAACGGAGTTGACGATGATGACGAGGGCGATGGCAAGCGCCATCCCCGAGGCAATAATTGCCGTTTGTTTACGACGACCGCTGAGTTCGCGTCGCAGATATGTGAAGAACATGTGGAGCTCCTAAGTAGGGGGGTAATGCTCCTGAATCTATGAACGTTTGCTGTGTGAAGCGTATGGAGAAGATAAGAACCACCTATGAATAATGGGTCCGGCACTCACACAACCATCCCCGTACGACGTGCTGAATTTCGGCGGTGATTTTCAACCATTCATTTTTATGAAATCGAAGAATTTCATAACCTAGATTTACCCAGAAAGTTAGGATAGCCTTACCTAACTAGAAACCATTACACGAGAGTTCAAACATGACAGCACCCATCTCGCAGCTCCTCAAAGAGGCATCTGCCGAACAGCACAAGGCCGCAGAATCTAGTGGTTTTATCACTGAACTCATGCGTGGTGAATTAGATCTTGATGCCTACACGACGTATCTCGCTAACCTCGCCTGGGTTTACGAAGCACTTGAGCTGCAAACACACCACGGCGAAGCTTTCCCTTCGTCCGAGAATCTCTGGGATGCAAAACTAGATCGCTTTGCCTCGATCGAACATGATTTGGTTGCCCTCGGTGCCGCCGATTGGCGTGAGCACTTCCCCGTCAGCGAAAGCTTGGCGGAGTATTGCACAGCGCTCATGCGCCTCAATGGCAAGGCAGATTTTCGCCTTATTGCTCACCACTACACGCGTTATCTTGGCGACCTCTCTGGCGGTCAAGCCATCTCCGCGCTCGTAGCACGTCACTACGGAGCGACACCCGAGCAGTTGAGTTTTTGCAACTTCACAGAAATCGAGAACAACGTTCGATACAAAGAGAACTACCGCGCAACGTTAGATGGACTCATTCTGACCGAGGAAGAAATTGCCCTTCTAGTCGAAGAAGTTCAATACTCGTTCACTCTCAACCAGAAGCTATTCGAGGACCTCGGCGAGAAATCCTGCAACTAACGAGAGCACATTACCCGTATAGCTACGTCTGATTTCAGGCGGAGCTATTACATTTTGCTCACAACAGCGACAGCAAGACTGTCCGTGGGCTATGCTCAACTATTCGAAGATATATTCGAATAGTAGGAGGGGATCCAGATGGCAACACCAACACCAGAGTTAGTGGTCAGACCACTGAGCGGGGAGTCAATTCCGGCAATTCTGGCTGCCTCCACTGCCGTTCAAGCGGGCTTTCCCTCTCCCGCGCAAGATTATTTTGATGGGCGAGTAGACCTCAACACTCACTTGATCAAAGACGTGAACTCCACGTTCATCGTGCGGGTGGCCGGCGACAGCATGAAGAACGCAGGTATTAGCGATGGCGATGAAGTCATCGTGGATCGAGCCCTGACACCTCGCGACGGTGACGTCGTGGTGGCAGTGCTCGATGGCGAGTTGACTCTCAAGCGACTATTCATTCGTTCTGAGCGAGTACTGCTCAAAGCAGAGAACCCTCGCTATCCCGACATTGCCGTGGACACCTTGAGTGAACTCACCATTTGGGGTGTTGTCACCAGGTGTTTGCACCATGTTTGATTCGGTACTCAATACAGCGTCTCTGCCAGAATCCCAGCGCCGCATCGCCCTCGTTGACGTCAACAGTTTCTTTGCCTCCTGCGAGCGCGTCTTTGACCCCAGCCTGGAAGGCAAGCCCGTTGTGGTGCTCTCCAACAACGATGGCTGTGTGGTGGCACTGAGCAAAGAAGCGAAAGCTCTCGGCGTGAAGATGGGAATTCCGTGGTTCAAAATCTCTGCCTGGGCACCATCCGTGGGACTGGTGGCCAAGTCGTCCAACTATGAGCTCTATGGCGATCTCTCTTCACGCGTGATGAGTATCTTGCACGAGTTCTCTGCTCATGTGGAGGTCTATAGCGTCGACGAGGCATTCCTGGAGCTCAAGGGAACCCCCGAAGAGCTTGTGGCCATAGGTTATGAGATCAAGGCCACTATTCAGAACAAGCTGGGCTTACCGGTCTGTGTGGGTATTGGCAGGTCCAAGACGCAGGCCAAGCTGGCCAATAGTGGCGCCAAGAAGTCTGCCGGGCTGAACGGCGTATGTAATCTCGACACCTTCACGCCAGCGCAGATAGACCACATCATGGCTGCTCTGCCTGTGGACAATATCTGGGGTATTGCGAGACGCCTGAGTAAACGCCTCAACAGCATCGGTATCCACACCATCAAGGATCTGCGAGATGCGGACCCGGTCCGCATCAAGAAGAAGTTTGGTGTGGTGGTGCAGCGCTCACTCTATGAACTACGCGGCATCGACTGCATCAAGCTCGAAGGCGAGCGCCTGGTCAAGAACCAAGTGATGTATTCACGCAGCTTTGCCACCCCTGTGACCACGCGGAAACAGATGGAGGAAGTCCTCGCGGTCTATGCCCAACGAGTAAGTAAACGCCTGCGTAAGCAGGGTTCTGTGGCCGGGGCGTTGACCTGCTTTGCCGGCACCTCCCGCTTTGCTAATGAACCCTTCCACTCTCCCTACAGAAATGCCATATTCTCGGTTCCCACCAACGACCCCGTGGAGATCCTCAAAGCATCAAGTGCCGTCCTTCTCGAGTGCATCGAAGACGGACGGAAGTATGTGCGAGCAGGAATCATGCTCCATGATGTGAGCCCCAAGACTTCCCACCAATACCTCGACCTATTCACCCCCATCCACGAGAGCAGACAGCTCGGCGAAGTACTCGATCACGTGATGGAGAAGCACGGCGCCTTCAGCATTGGCCTCGGCGCCGCCGGCTTCAAGTCACCACGTCACTGGGAAATGAAGCGAGAGATGCTTTCGTTGAGAGCCACCACTCGTTGGGATGAACTGGCCACGGTGCATGCGCGTTAGCGGAGGAAATTTCCGAAGAAGTCAATAACCCCACTAACAAGCATGCTGATGATTCCAGGACTAGATGAGGCGCCATCATCTTCCATCGCGGCCTCGATGTTCAGATCATCATCGAGTTCTTCGTTCTTTTTCATGATTCCCCCTCAACACGAATTCTAAGAACTACTGCGTTCCTGCCGTAATACCGCGCACCAAAGTGCGCTGGAAGAACAAGAACACGAGCAAGGAAGGCAGCGCAGCAAGAACACTAGCCGCTGCAACGAGTTCACCTGGAGCCCCACCAAACTGGCCGTAGTTGACCATAGAGATGGCTAGAGGAACCGTCTGGCTTGCCGTGTCAGGCAAGAGCAGAAGGGTGAGCAAATACTCGTTCCAGTTGTTGACGAACAACAACAGGGCAACAGTCAACACCGTGGGGGTCATCAGAGGAAGAACAACCTTCCACATCACCTGCCACTTGTTGGCTCCATCAATCTCGGCAGCTTCTGCCAGCGAGGCAGGAATGTGATTCATCACATTCGCCAACAGGAATATGGCAAAGGCGCTGCCAATAATGCCCAGCGGCATGATCAAGAATCCGATGCTGCCGTATTGACCGGTCATCTTCGAGAGCAAGTAGATGGGGAATGCCACTGATTCAACAGGGAGCAAGAAGATCAACACACTCAAGGTGATGACGAGGGGACGCAAACGGTGCTTGCCCACGCTCACGGCATAGGCAACAGGGAATGCCAGGAACAAACTGATCAGAACCGCACCAATACTGATGGTGAAGGAGTTGAGAATCTTCTGACCAATATTGATGCCACCGAAGAACATCTCGAAGTTGTTCCAGGCAATTTCCTTAGGAAGATCCAGGAATCCACTGGAGGCAAAGTCTTGACTGGATTTCACCGACGCCAGTACGACCATGATCACCGGCAACAGCCACATCACTGCCACAGCAATGACCAGTGCAATAACCCCAGACCTGGGCAGGCGAGAAAGTGCTCTACGCATCGCGGTTCACCACCCGGGCACGCAGTCGAACACTCACGAAGGTGATACCGAGGAGTCCACCAATGATGAGCGCCAGCGTGGTCACCAAAGCAGAACCAATACCCACCGAGGCGCCGCCAAAGAAACTATCGATGGCAAACGTGGACGGCGACATCGTCGCCCCGTTGGGACCACCACCGGTGAGATAGAAGACGGGGGCAAAGACCTTCAACGCGCCCACAATCAAAAACAACAGAACGACAAAACTTTCCGGGCGCAGAGATGGGCCTGTGACCCAGCGAAGCCGTTGCCACCAATTAGCTCCATCAAGTTGAGATGCTTCTAATACGGAGGGGTCCAGTCGAGACAACCCGGCTAGGAACACAACGTAGGCAAACCCGGTTTGTAGCCACAGCATGAAGAAAGCAACCGCCAACAGGGCAGTATCAGGTTCACGAAGCCACTCTGTGGTCACCTCGCCCATGCCAAGTTGCTCAAGGAAGGTATTGAGCGCTCCCTCAGAACCATCCAGCATCCACATCCAGATCATTCCCGAGACAGCGATAGGGACGATCTGAGGCAGGAAGAAACCCGTTCGGGCAACGGGAACCAACTTGGAACCGAACTTGCCCACGAATGCGTCATAGGTTGCCACGGCAAGCACTAACCCCAGAAGTGTGGGAATAAGGGCATAGGGAATCACATAAAACGCACCATGAATCCACGATTCCCAGAAGTCTTGATTGTCCAGGATGTTGCGGAAGTTGTCTAAGCCCACCCATTTTGCAGGCCCATATCCTGGCCACTTGAGGAAACTGATCCCGACATTCCAGAAGAACATGCCAAAAAAGAACACCACGAGCACGCCAAGGCCGGGGTAGAGAAACCACCCATAGCCCTTCTGTCGCCTGGCGACACTCGTTCGTGCTGCCATGTCTAGAGCGCGTTGTGCGTGAGTCGGCCACCATTGAAGGTAGCAGCGACCGGCATAGTGCGCAGCTCCTCAACCGAGGCATACAGCGGGTCAATATCTACGACACACAGGTCTGCCCGCTGCCCCACCGCAACACGGGTTCGAACAGAGGCATCAATGGCAGCTTGTGGTTCAATGCGCTGTTCCGGGTGCCACGGCTCACGCGTATCGCGTGTGCGCTCCACGGCGGAGGCAATAGCGAACCAGGGATCCAGTGGTGCCACCGGTGCATCTGAGCCCATCGTCAGTTTCACGCCCGCATCCAGCATGGATGCGAAGGGGAAACAACGGTCGGTGCGGCCTTCCCACAGCACGTCTGCCACATCACGGTCATCCATGGCGTGTTCGGGCTGAACAGAAGCAACCACACCCAGCTCCGCAAAGCGTTGAATATCTTCCCACGCCAGTAACTGGGCGTGCTCGATGGTTCCGTCGCAGCCCACTTCCTCAAAAGCATTGAGGGCAAACGTGTTGGCGTCATCTCCAATGGCGTGAATGGAGCAATTGATGCCCGCAGAACTTGCTTTTGTCATCAACGCGACGAGTTGGTCATAGGAAGTGTTGAGCATGCCTCGGGCATGTTTGCCGGTGAGCCCAGGGTAGGGATCATGACAGAAAGCAGTGCGGGTATTCAGCGAACCATCGGAGATGAGTTTGTAATTACCCATCCGGAGCAACCCTTCAGTGGAAGCAATCGTGTCCCCGGTGCGCAGGCCCGTCTCAATCGCGCGATCGAGGTTCTCGGTATAGACACTGAACTCGACCTGCAAGTAGTCGTTGCCATTACCAATACGGCGGCGCCAGTCAGGAAGAATCCACCCCATCTCGAAGTCCACGATGCCCACAACACCCCGTGCTGCCGCAGCTTTGGAACCTTCAAGTACTGCCTTGTCGAGTTCTTCAGGACTCAAGTCCCCCAGCGAACCCCAAATTGCAAAACAGTCATCTTCGACGAGCAAACCCGTAGGGTGACCTGCGTGACCACGCGCTTCAAGCGCTGTGGTGTTGAGCCAGACGCTGTGGCCATCGCCACTAAAGAGATAGACCTCTTCATCTGGACATGCTGCATCAAGAATGCTGAAGTGGGGCTCTTCTTCCCACAAACTTCCACGCCAGCCAAAGCCCACCATAGTTCCCGGGTGAGTGGCGTGACGAGCCTTCACGCGCTCTCCGACTTCACGAACAGAGGCAACACCTTCAAGGTTCAAACGCTGCAACAGCATTGACCACGTGGTGAAGTGAGTGTGGGTGTCCCACATCCCAGGGATCAGATAGCGGCCGCCCAGGTCGATGGTTTCACCAGCAGGATCAAAGTCAAGACTGATAGCTCCCGTAGCCCCCACGAACTGAATGTCGCTGATGATGCCGTCGGTGATGACGACGTTGATCAAGCTTCCGATCAGTCCACGTTCACCAGGAATTCGTGCGTTAGTGAGGGTGAGTTGCATAGCTCAAGTTTGGCATGACGGACACCAATAAAGCTTGCGGTTTGCCATCTCATCCAGACGAATATTCGTGCCACATTTCAGACAGGGCATACCTTCACGTTTATAGACCCAGTGGCGATCTGCCCGGTTAGCCATGGCCTTGCGCCAGGCATCACCTTCGAGCCCATCAATGGTCATCATTTGACCAGTGTTGACACCGATCTCTAAGAGATACACCCAGTCGCGCCAGAGCGCCCACGCTTCATCCTTGGTGATGAGTTTGCCGGGGCGATAGGGATCGATACCCGCACGGAACAAGATCTCGGCACGATACACGTTGCCAATGCCTGCGACCACAGACTGATCCATCAAGAGCAAGCCAATGGCCGTGTTCTTCTTTCGAATGGCGTCCACAAACTTCTGCCCCGCCACATCACTGGGGTCACGTTGAGGATCAGGCCCTAAGCGGGCCAGCACAGCA
>NZ_JAVWTF010000060.1:0-7749 GCF_036667855.1 Aurantimicrobium sp.
GCTCGGCAGGATTGTTTTCTTCTGCCTTTGTCATCACGGTGGCCTTGTTATTGGTGAACGTCGTTGACCCATATTCGGGTGCTGTTGCGTCGCCGTATTACATCCCCGCCACCACGACTTCTACTCTCGATGGTCAAGATGTCACCATCGAGGGAACCTATACAACCGCGGCTGGCCGTGATGCCGTGACCGTTACAGGTCGTTCTGCCGCCAAAGCATCAGCGACGGCGCCTGCTGCAGGAACTCCCGACCCCGACACCGCCCAGGCCATCGGCCTGGCAGCTGTCAAGGCTCGTGGCTGGGGCATGGAGCAGTATGACTGCCTCGTTGCGCTGTGGAATCGTGAGTCCCGCTGGAACGTTTATGCCCACAACACCAGTAGTGGTGCGTATGGAATCCCACAATCCCTGCCGGGTGAGAAGATGGCTACTGTCGCAGATGACTGGCAGACCAACCCTGCAACACAAATTGAATGGGGCCTGCGGTATATCGAGGGTCGCTACGGTTCACCCTGTGGCGCTTGGGCACACTCTGAAGCTGTTCGCTGGTACTAATGGCGCGCAACAATCGTTCGCGCAAGCGTGAGGCCGAGTATGAGCCTCTGGACGTGGAGCGTCTGACTACGGGCTGGCGTCGTACGGAGGTGCGCTCAGGCCGTCAATGGACTGTACAGCCCATTTCAGCACTCAATGCCACCAAGACGTACACTTGCCCCGGTTGCTCGGGAGAAATTGCTCCAGGCGTTTCTCACCTCGTTGCCTGGCGAAACGATGGCATTCTGGGAGACCAGGCTGATTTAGAAGCTCGTCGCCACTGGCACGAGGCCTGCTGGAAAGTGAGCTAAAGCGTGTCTACTGAAATTCGTGGTGGTATCAACCTGCCTGCTGTGCGGGAAGAGATTGAACTTCACACCAGTGATGGACTTACCTTGGTGGGGGAGTTGGCACTACCGCTTGGCGGAGCACCTGTGGCAACTCTGGTGACCCTGCACCCACTGCCTACTGCTGGCGGCTTCATGGACTCCCATATCCTGCGCAAAGCTGCCGGTCGTCTGCCTGCCTTGGCGAATATTGCTGTGCTGCGCTTCAACACCCGCGGCACCAAGTCTGCACGTGGTCAGAGCCACGGTGAATTTGGTCATGGTGTTGATGAGCGCGCTGATGTGGCCGCTGCCATGGCGTTTGTGACCGAGCGAGGACTACCACACCCCTGGTTGGTGGGCTGGTCATTTGGAACAGAGCTGGCCTTGAAATATGGCCGCGAGCACGCCATTGACGGAGCTATTCTTCTTTCTCCACCTTTACACCGCGCCACGGCAGAGGAAGTTGCCGCTTGGGATGGAGATCATCGCCAACTCGTTGCGTTGGTTCCAGAGCATGACGATTACCTCCAGGGGCCCGAAGCACGGCAGCGCTTCTCCACTGTTTCTCACATCGACATCGTCGAGGTCGAGGGAGGCAAGCACCTCTGGGTTGGAGAGAACCAAACCAAACGTGTGCTCAACGAAATCGTGGAACGAGTCAATCCCTCAGCTGCGCCCCTGCCGGAATGGTGGGACGGCGAAGTCGCTGGTTCCAGCGACTAGTTCTGGGCGGGAGAAAGCGAAGCTAGGCCTCGTTTTGGGCCGGTATGACCACTTCTTTAATGATCAGCACTATCGATGCTGCGATGGGGATAGCCACCAGTGCACCCAAAATACCCATCAAGGTTCCACCAGCTAGCGCGGCAATCACCACGATGGAACCGGGGATAGAGATCGCCTTGTTCATGATCTTGGGGCTGAAGACATAGGCCTCAACCTGCATGTAAATCAGGAAGTAGATACCGATGATGAGAGCTACCTGGCCATCTGCCAAGAGAAGCTGACCCAAGGTCACGATGATGGACGCCATCACGGTACCAATAAGTGGGATTAGGGCAAAGAGGAATGCCAAGAACGCGAACAGCAGTGATTGCTTTCCGCCAATAAGGTTCAGCATGATGAATGCCAAGACACCGTTCAGAGCAGCCAAAGCAATCTGACCGACAACATACTTGCCCACTCCGCCGGTAATTTCCTCGCTCATCTCCATGAACTTTTCGCGCTTGCTCAGGGGAACTAGCGAATAGGCAGTGTTCTTAATCGTCTGCAGTGAGGCGGTGAAGTACAACGTCAGAATGACAACAATCAGGGTGCCTGTCAGTGCGTTGGCTACGCCCACGCCGACTGCCAGTGCACCACCAGCAATCTTGCTGATGTTGGCGGGATCACCGAAGAAGTGGCCCACATCGGCAATGACCTGGTTCACGTCAATAAAACTTCCGAACTGCTTTTGAATAAACGCGATCCAGTCAGAAGTTTTCAAAGAGGTGATTTCCTTCGGCAGTGTATTCCACAGCGAAATAATCTGATCGACCATGATGGGCACAATCGCAAACATGATGCCCATCAGGCCACCAACAACTGCAATAACGACGGTGAGGATTGCTGCCCACTTGGGGAATTTTTTGCTTTGCAACCACTTCACTGCGGGGTCAAGACCTAGCGAAAGGAAGAGTGCAATAAAGATGTAGGTGAGGACGGTTGCCAGTGACTGCACTGCCGTCATCAAGACAATGCCCAGGCCAACGCCCAAGCTTCCGATTAGACCAGCGCGGAATGCATTCTGGATGCGCATCGGGAGGGCTCCTTTGTTAACGGTCAAGCTTTTTTGTCGTCACAGCATCACCAAGAGAGTGCTGTAACTCCAACCGTAGCGCGTCAAAGAACGCAGCGACGGATTCACGCTCCACACGAATGTCTTCGAGTTGCGAATAAATGGAGGCCAAGACTGCGGCAACATACTTCTCTGCATCTGCAATCTTCTTGCGTGCAAGCTTCTCAGCGCTGTCGAGCTGTTTGGCAGCACGGAGCCGGGCTTCTTCAACCAGAGCTTCGGCTTGAATCGCTGCATTGCGTTGAAGAGGTACTAGCTCCGCCTCAATCGTGCGCTGGCGAGTTCGTGCCGTAGCGAGCTGAGCTTCCGCTGCGCCAATATATTTCTCTGTTTGCAACACAGATTCTTGGTGGCGAACTTGAAGTTCTTGCTCCATCTCAGCTCGAACCGCTGCTCCATCAGCTTTGAGTTTGAGAAGTGAGAGAATTTCTTCATCTAGTGAAATCTTGGGATCTCGATTCGTCACCAAGACCAGTTTGAGTTCTTCTGCTTCTCGGTGGGCTTCCGCGGTCAGGCGGGCAATTTCGTTGCGAGTTTCTGCACGCAGATTAGCTGCCAAAGTCGCCGCTTCTCCCCGAAGTCGCTGGGCTTCCTCTTGGCCGGAAGTCACGATGGCCGCTGCTTCAGCCTCGGCATCGGAAATGATCTTTTCAGATAGCTCACGAGCTTGTTCGGTCATTGCTGCGGTGAGTGCCACTGCCTCTGCTCGAGCACGCTCATAGTCATCACGTGCGGCTTCAATGAATTGACTTGAGGTTTTCTCTGCAGCAGAACGAATAAAGAGGGCGTCGCTTTCTGCTCGCTTCACAATCTCAGAAGCGAGCTTGTCGGCTTTCTTGAGTTTGTTGTTGAGTTTGGTATCCAGGCCCTCCACCGTGGGAGTTCCTTTCATGTCAACGTCGAGTTCCAGCTCTGCGATTCGAGCTTCGCGTTCTTTGAGCTGAGCCACCGCGTCATCGTGCAGTGTTTTCGCGCTGAGCAATTCCCGGCGAAGTTTTTGAACCAGTGGATCAACTTCAGCAGGGTCGTATCCGCGCAGAACGCGTGAAAACGATTCTTCCGATGCCACTGTTGACCTCCATAGCCCCGACAATTCGGGGAAATTCTAACTGTGTGAGTCTATCCAGCTTGGCCCGTGGAGTATGTCCATAAGTAGGGTCATGGCCCTCTCACAGGTTTGTTCTTGCTGTTTCGGGTATCTTGGACAGTGACTTAACGTGACGGACGAGGGCGATTCTGGTGTCTTGCCGATTACGTGGAGGAGACAAATAGTGCGGTTCCTTATTGCCATTGGTGTGTTTGCCGTGGCTGCAGTGTTGCTTGGCGTGGGTGTTGTCCAGAAAGTGTTCTTTGCGGGCGACGAATACACAACCTTGACGACCACTGTGGAGACCAACGCTCCCTACATGGTCATTGATGGCAAGACCCTCACCATGCACGGAACTAACCCCATCATTACTGTGGCTGGTTCGAAGACCACCTTTGTCGGCTTTGGGCGCAACGAAGATGTTGCAGCTTGGATTGGCTCCGACGACTTTGATGTTTTGAAGTATTCAACGAAGAAGAGTGACTTTGTTTTCGGTGAAGGTAAGCCGGTTGTTGTCGAGTCCACAGATATTGAGACTCCAGCTCTGACGGAGAAGCCAATTCTCACCCCCGAGGGGAGTGACTTGTGGCTGGGCGAAGCAGTGGGCAAAAACACTGCCACTCTGCCTACATTCCTCGACAGTGACATGTCTGCCATCATCGCCTCTGATGGAAAGACCAATGCTCCCGGCACAGTGACCATTGCATGGCCACTGCCCAGCCGAACCCCCTTTGCAACCGGGCTCATCATGGGCGGTGGTGTTGCGGCACTCGTTGGCTTAGTGCTCTATTTGTGGGCTTTGCGTCACGACCGTAACTCTCAAGGACCACGCCGTCGCGGCAGACTTCCCAAGCCACCTAAGCCACGCGCCCTGCGCATGCCCACTCCCAAGTCTCTGGTCAGTGCCGCCCCTAAGGGGCGCCGTGGCATTACACGTGGATCAAGTTTTATTGCCATCGGCTTAGCTGGTGCATTGACCCTGGGGCTGAGTTCCTGCAGCCCCTACAACTCAGGGCAGAATGTTTCCGTTCCCACCCCCACAGCAACTGAATCTGTAGAAATTGATGGTCAGCCACCTGCAGTGACCGAACGTCAACTGCAGCGCATCCTCAGCAAGATTTCACTGACCGTGACCGATGCGGATGCTGCACTAGATCCAGCGTTATCTGCAACTCGTCTGATTGGTCCTGCGCAGGAAATCCGTGCAGCAAACTATGCCATTCGCAAGGCAGATTCATCGGTTGCTGCACTTCCCGAGCTTGCTGCCTCACCCATCACCTTCACGATGCCTCAGGCAACGGCCACGTGGCCACGCCAGGTCATCGCTGTTGTGCAGAACGAAAACGATCCCTCGGTTCCCACCATGGGATTGATGATGATTCAGAATTCACCTCGTGAGAACTACCACGTGGAATACATGGTTACGCTCGAACCCGATGCGCAGGTTCCCACCGTGGCACCTGCCAACGTCGGCTCTGCACTTGTTGCCCCTGACTCTAAATTGCTCTTAATCTCGCCCGATCAGCTTTCGGCGGCATATGGTTCTGTACTCGCTCAGGGTGAGGCAAGTCCGTATTACGGTTTGTTTGATCTCACTTCTGACACCCTGGTCACTCAGGTGGGTAAGGCATACAAGGACCAGAAGCAAGCTTCTGTTTCTGAGCGTGCGTCACTGGAATTTAGTCAGAACGCAGGTTCGGGTGCTCCCTTAGCCCTGGCCACAATGGACTCTGGTGCCATTGTGACGGTGAGCTTGAACGAGATTGAGACCGTGCGACCCACGCAAGCCGGTGCATCAGTGAGCCCCGAAGGCCAGGCCAAGATCCTCAGCGGTGTGAGTGCCTCCACTACGGGTGTGGAATCCACCTACGGAATGGAACTGGCGTTCTATGTTCCACCACTGGGTAGTAAAGACAAGATTCGTCTCCTGGGTTACACCCAGGGACTCATCTCGGCACGAGGTCTCTAATGTCGTTGCCTTCTCTACCTAACCTTCGTGGTGCCGTTGATCTGAGTTCACTCGTGAACAAGCCTCAACCGGGCTCTGTCAACACTGCTGGTGGTACTCGTGCGCCTGGTGAGACATCTGCGCCAGTATCTGCTGGCACCCAGATCCCTGTCCCTCAGCTGGTCTTAGAGGGCACGGACGCGAACTTCACCGCAATTCTGGATCTGTCTAACCAGGTGCCCGTGATCGTCGATCTCTGGGCTGAAGAAGCGCCGCAGTGCGCAGAGCTCTCACCCATCCTGGAAAAGCTCGTACTGAGCTTTGAGGGGCGTTTGATCCTGGTTCGAGTGAACGCAGTCGAGAACCCAGGTTTGACTCAGGCATTCCAGGCACAGACTGTTCCCACCACCGCGGCAGTGCTGGCGGGAAGGCCACTGCCGTTATTCGCTGGTGTCGCCGGCGAAGCCGACATTTTCAATCTGTTCGAGCAGGTTCTCGAACTTGCTGCCCAAAACGGGGTAGTAGGTATTGCCAAACCTGCAGGTGCTCCTGCAGGTGACAACGGTGCTCCGGTTGAACCCCCTGCACCTGCGCTGCCTCCACTTCACCAAGAAGCTTTTGATGCTGCTGAGCGTGCTGATTACCCCGCAGCTATTGCAGCGTGGGAAAAGGCACTCAAGCAGAACCCCAATGATGCAGAAGCCAAGGCTGGTCTTGCGCAAATTTCTCTGCTGCACCGTCTGCAGGGCAAAGCTCTTGCAGATATTCGTGCAGCGGCTGCTGCCAACCCTGACGGCTTAGAGCAGCAGCTCGACGTTGCGGACCTGGATGTGTCAGGTGGACACGTGGAGGACGCGTTTGATCGTCTCTTGGTGCTGTTCCCCAAACTGGATCAAGACGGCAAGAACGCAGTGCGAGCACGCCTATTAGACCTCTTCGAGGTTGTGGGTCTGACTGACCCTGCCGTCAACGCGGCACGGATGCGGTTGACGAACCTGCTCTACTAAGTCTTACTTAGCGGGTTTGTAGAAGAACAGCACGCCCAGAGGTGGCAGGGTGATTCGAGCGGAGTGCTCGAAGTTGTTCCACTGATCCTTGGTTGCGGTCACCTTGCCCATGTTGCCCACACCGGAACCACCAAAGTCGGTGGCATCCGAGTTGAACAGCTCAGTCCAGACCCCTCCCGAGGGAAGTCCTAACTGGAAGTCGCTGTGTGGGTTGCCAGCAAAGTTGGCCACGACAGCAAGGGCGTTACCCTTCTTGTCGTAGCGCACGAAGGAAACGACGTTGCGGCCGTTGTCTGCGCCATCAATCCACTGGAAGCCCGCAGGATCGCTATCGCGCTCCCACAGGGCTGCCGTGTCTTTGTAGACGGTGTTGAGCTGCTTAACCATGCGCTGGAGACCCTGGTGGGCTGGCTGGTCCAAGATCCACCAGTCGAGCGAGCGTTCCTGGCTCCACTCGGAAGGCTGACCAAACTCTTGACCCATGAACAGGAGCTGCTTGCCTGGGTGTCCCCACATGAATGCCAGATAGGCACGCATATTGGCAAGCTTCTGCCAGTGGTCACCAGGCATCTTGGCCAGAAGTGAGCCCTTGCCGTGGACGACCTCATCGTGAGAAATGGGGAGAACGAAGTTCTCGCTAAAGGCATACTGGAACGAGAACGTGATGTCCCAGTGGTGATACTCGCGATACATCGGGTCGGTGTGGATGTATTCGAGGCTGTCGTGCATCCAGCCCATGTTCCACTTGAAGCCGAAGCCCAGTCCACCTGCTTCGGTGGGGGCGGTGACGCCGCCCCAGGAGGTGGATTCTTCTGCTGCCATGGTGACACCGGGGTGGTGCTTGTAAACAGTCGCGTTGGCTTCCTGGAGGAAGTTAATGGCTTCGAGGTTCTCGCGGCCACCGTATTGGTTGGGCAGCCACTGCCCGTCTTCACGGCTGTAGTCGAGATAGAGCATGGATGCGACCGCATCCACACGCAGACCATCGATGTGGAATTCTTCGATCCAATA
>NZ_JAVWTF010000061.1:0-3781 GCF_036667855.1 Aurantimicrobium sp.
CATCCTCAATCTTCTTGATGATACGATCATTGGCTTCCTTACCGATGAAGGATTCAATACCAGCCTTACCTGCACCAGAGAAGTCAGCAGCGTGCTTGCTCTCATGTGCCAGCAGAACCAGCAGATCGCCAGTGAGGTTGTTCTTGTTCAGGCGACGCACGTCCACCGTGATACCGTCACCATCGTAGAACGCAGCCCCTCGACTATCTACACCAGCAGGACGCTGGCCATCCGTATCGATCAGCTTAACTCTCTTGTTGCCAATCATCAGTGCAGCGAGGTTTGCCTGACTGTCCTTACCAATCTTGTCACCAATCACCTTCTGTACATCAGACATCGTGGATGCCTTGAAGTTGGGAGAACGCGACTGCATACTCTCAACAGGCTGTGCTCTACCAGTCTCCTGTGCAACCCGCTGACGAAGCTGAGCTTCACTTTCGTCCGGGTAGAACTCACGCATTGCCTCAGCTTCCTGACGCGCAGCGGTTTCCGTGTCTACTTCCGGAGCCTGCTCAATCTCTTCGTACCGCGTAGCTCTTTCAGTAGGAGTAGTAGGTGCCTGGGTAGTTTCGGTGGTGGTAGGTGCAGGGCGAGCAGCGATGCTCTCAGCCGTAGGAATAGGATTGGCATTATCCCAATCAACCATACGCTGAGCAACAACATCAACACGATTGTCACCAGTAACCTCCTTCAACTGAGCGGCTCTGAACTTACGACGATCAGCCTGTCGCTTGCTCTTAGCAGCATCGAGCGCCTTCTTCTCATCCTTCTTGATGACGTTCTCAACTTCCTTACGAGCCAGATCCATAGGCTGCTGGACAGTTACATCCAACTCACCCTGAACAGGTTCTCTTACAGGGCGAACATCAGCAGCGACAGTAGACTGAGAAGGTACAGTAGCAGCAGTGTTAGCTCGGGAGATATCCCTGCCAATTCCCGCAAGCCCCTGAGCCAGCTGGCTACCCGGATTTCTCTGCGCAGCAGCATCAAGCTCAGCTTGTCTATACGCGTCTTCGCGTTCCGCAGCAATTCTAGCATTCTGTTCAGCCTCCGACTGTTCAAAAGCACGACGCCTACTAAGCTGGGTTTCAGCCTGACGCGTGTAACTATCCTGACGATCCGCTTCCTGCTCAGCGAAGGTACGACCATCGCTCTGTGCAGTCGGGAACATCTCAACCTGACGAGGCTCAGGAGCAGCCGGAGTAGGAGCCCTGTCCAGACGACGCTGGTTAACTTCTGCGTTCTTACTTTCCAGAACAGCATCGTTGATAGCGTTGTTGAACTCGGAGGTCATACGCCCTGCGTCAGCAGCGGCAGCAAACCTACCCTCAATAGCACCCATCGGTCCGCCCATGACAGCACCAGCCTTGAAGCTACGCCACATGGCCTCGCCCAATTCGCCGGCAGTCTTGGGAGTCTGACTCTGACTGTACTTGCGGACAGCATCACTATCACTGAACTCTGCGTTCAGCTTGTGCATTGCCAACTGAGCAGCGGTAGTGGCAGCTTCGCCAGTACCCTCACCCAGCGCAGTAGCGCCAGCCTGAGCAACAGTACGAGTGAGCACACTGTTCACCTTGCTTTCAGCCGCTCTGCCCAAAGCACCTAGGCCCGGAATCTTAGAGAGCAGTCTACCAGCCGGGATGAAACCAATTGCTTCCGGCAGAGCCTGCAACTCAGCGACACGGGATGCTTCTTCCTTACTCAGTCCAGCATCACGTCCTTCCTTATACTGCTGAGCAAACGAGTCACCCATACCGATACCGGCGAGGGGACCACCAACCAGCGACAGTGCACCGGTCGGAGACTCAGCTGCGTCGAGGATAGCTTCACCACCCTCAGCAACTAGGAAGCCACGGTCAGCAATCACCTTACGAACAGCGTCAACATTGCTACGATTGGCAGCAGCCTTCTCACTGAGAGAGGCGCTGTCCTTGAGCATCTGCGCTCTAGGATCACGAACAGCTGCACCAATATTAGCGAGACCACGTGCAGACTGAGCGTCACCAGTGAGGTAACCACCAAGGTTCTGCAACAGGTCAGATGCGTTGGCAGCACCAACAGCAAGAGTATCTAGAAGGGTTGTGGGTTGCTCGGCAAGATCAGCACGAGTGAAGAGGGCGCTGGATGCAGACTTCTGCAAACCCCCCTGCACTGCGTCAACAACCGCACCGCCAAAGTTTGCTGCTTCATCCAAAGCGCGTCCGGCCCACCCCCGCGCTTCGGGCGCGGAGGGGGTCGAAGCTGTAGAGTCAACCGTTGCGGAGACTCCGGAGAAATCAGCAGCACGCTCACGTTCAATGCGTGCGCGTTGCGCGGCTACCAGCGGGTCATTGTTAATCTCATCGTCGCCGAGCGACAACAGATCCCTCTGCAACGACTCGTACTGAGACAGGGCAGAAGGCTTCTTTCTAGTAGCCATTAGTTTCTCCTTAAGTTTTATTTGTTACGCTTAGCACTATTCGTTCTGTAAGTGTCGAGGGACCACGAGGCATTTTCCCCGGAGCCATCAACACCACGTCTCAGTTCTGTAAGGCCGTCCAAGAAGTCACTGTTGATTACATCCAGATTCTTCTCACCTCTAGCCAGTGCACGAGACACTACGATAGAGGCCAGCTGCTGCACACGCTCAGCTGGGACACCACCCTTCACTGCATTGTCCACAATGGACTTGTTCATACCTGTCAACTTGTAGCCGATAGCCGAAGAGCTAGTACCCTGCAAACCCTGATCGGTGATATCACCACTACCTCTGCCGCTAGCAGCAGTGCGGGCCATGGCTGCTTGGAAGTCAAGATCCTGACCACGACGCGAGAGTGCGTTGCGCTCATCACCCTGTCGGATGCTAGCCTCACTCTGTCGAATCTGTGCCTCACCCTGACGCCTAGACAAATCATCCTTATCGCGGGCTCTCTGTCTAGCTTCCTTCTCATCAGCGGTAGCAGCACGGCGGGACTTCTCCTTGCCCTCTGCATCTCGCATGACAAACTCATCACCTTCAAGGCCCGACATATCCTTATCCGCTCTGCCGCGAAGCAGGTTCTCTCGGAAGGTAGCCATCCTCTCTTCGGTTGCCACTCTCAATTCTTCGAGCAGCTTCGCCTTCTTAATCTCTTGTTCAGCTTTCTGCTGATCGCGGATACTGTCTACAGTGTAGTCAGCTGCGCCCTTCGCAAAGCTGGCAAGACCTTCGCCAAAACTAAATGCCATTATGCCATCCCCGGAAGAGGAGCCTGACCCATACCCGGCTGCTGAGGCTGAGCGGGCTGAGAGGGGACAGGGATCTGCTCCGACTCATCACCGTTCTCTGCCATCACATTATTAGGAGCGTCGGGAGTAGAGGCAGCTGCCTTGATAATCTCCAACACTTCCTGATAGATTTGATCCGAGAAGTTTTCTGGGTAGTTAAGCTCGTGTTCGATATAATCAAGAATCGTATCCAGCCAACCATTCTTGGCAAGGAAGATGCGAGGATCAATGTCGTACTCGTTCTGTAGTTCTTCAGCAAGCTGGCCAATCATCTGTGCGAGGATCTGTCCGATCACCATAGCGGGATCGTCTGACTGGTCAATGGCGTCAGCCATCATCTTCAAGCCACCCTCATCCAACATCTGCACAGCCATTCTCACTGCAATCTCTACATCGTCGTCGCTAACCTGAACGCCCTCGCTCTGCTTAACGTTCTCTTCCATATTCATTTGACTCAGTGACTTAGCCATTACGCCATACCTCCCATTGGGTTAGTGGGTTTGTTTGGAACCTCAACACCCGGAGAGCTAGT
>NZ_JAVWTF010000061.1:3810-7207 GCF_036667855.1 Aurantimicrobium sp.
GGTTGAGCGTTACGCGATCCCTTGCTCTATCCTTCTGCTTGTAGTAGTCCAGAAGGTCAGCCTCGAACTGAGAGTTCAGTCGGTTCTGATAGCCCTGTGCCTCGATCTGTTCCTTGGTCATCATCATCGCTGCTGCGTTGTCCTTCTCCTTACCCTTGTTGGCAAGGAAGCCGCTAGCGACAGTACCAACACCCGAGATGATCGCACCCCACATGTTGCCATTACCGCCGCCACTGCTATTACTGAAACTATCCCACCAAGCCATTAGGCGCTCCTTACAGTGCTAGGGAAATACTTCCCAAGTACAGCCGCCCAGTTGCCGGTGAAGTAGTTCTGCATACCAGCAGCCACTTCTGGCGGGAACGTCTGTGGGTTATTGATCGCGGCATTAACGATCTGCTTGAACATGTCAGCAGCCGTACTGATCTGCATCTGAGAAAGCACACCATTAAACTCACGATTGTACTGCTGGCTATTGAGCCAGTCCTGCTGTTTAGCACCAGCATCCTGCAACCAATTCTTAAACTGATAGTCCTGAGCGGCCTGCTTGCCTGCAAGCTCCGCAGTAAGGATCTTATCGTTAACACTCTGCGTGCGGTTAAGAGCAGCCTGTTCAGCCTGATACTGAGCCTGAGCATTTTGCAGATTAGTCTGGTTCGCCATATTAGCATTATCTCGGCTAACTGTCAAGCCCCTATCGAACTCTGCCTGCTCACCCTGATAAGCCTGCTGCTCACGCTGGTTGTTAAGAGACATGATGTTGTTCAGGACGGGCTGAGCATTCTGGATGCTTGCCGCCTGAGCCGCACCAGCAGCAATAGACGAGTTACGCAAACCTCGACCAGCTGCCTGATTCAATCCCTGCTGCTGGGCGTTGCGCATGAAGGCGCTGTCCTGCGACAGAAGATCATTCAGATATCCCTGCACCACCTGACCAGACTGAGCCGAATCTTTAATCTGCGTGGGGTTCTGCTTGGTGTAATCTACTTCGACCGGGGTTGCGGTGGTGCCAGCCGGCGTAGTACCGGCTGGGTTCTTAGCAACATAGTCTTCTCCCACGATTGGAGTATCCGCACCGAGGGTTGAAATGTTAGCCATCAATTGCTCCTTGAGGATCAATCTGCATAACGATGACCTGAGCAACATACGAAGGTTCCGTTATCGGGCTACCCTCAGTGATGCTACCACTAATCTTAAACTTCGTACCGATACCCCAGTTGGCGTGATCGATGATCGAGGTTACGTTCTGCATTCTGTCATAGAAATACTTCTGCTTAGGCGGAAGTGAAATATCCTGCTTATACTCTTGCCATGGCATATCGTAGTCTGTCTCAATGGAACTGCTCTTGATATCCAAGGTAGCAACACCATAGCCCTGACCGTGAATGCGAGCTGAACGCACAACACCATTAACGTTACCGTTGTTGATGAAGGTGTGAGCCAGAACGAAGAAGTGATTCATCATCCTGCCATCATAGCCCCAGCCGTAGTCCAACCGGTACACCTGCTTCTCGTTGGGGATAGATCCGACAGTGCCGTCAAAGCCCTGCTCAGACAAACCTCTGTCCCAAACAACGTGCATCATCTCCTTACCACTATCACTCACTTCACTGGACCAAGCGAACGGAACTCGAATGGTTGTAGCGTTGGGTACATCCTGAATGGCGTAGTCCGAGAACATAGCTTTCGGGCCTTCCTGAGAGAAGCACATACTCACCACCTCTCCCGAGTTTAGGAACAGTCTGTACTGCATCTTCTCTCGGCAGGGCATGGCACAAGCAACTCCACCCAGCTCAATCGAGTCTGGCGTAGGCACAAGCTTAGGAGCCAGCCATGTACTAACCTTGAAAGAAGATCGCTGACCTACGAAGTCACCGTAGGCATTGCTTTGTTCCAGCGTAGAGATGCCTGCCGGATCAGTGAACACCGGCTGACCACTCACGTTGACAGCTGTGTAGTCGTAGGCACCAGCGTTGGGAACCACAGTCTTAGACTGATAGTTCTCGGTGCTAGTTCCCACAAGTCTGGAGATGGAACGCTTACCGAAGATCAGGGTACTATCGCTGGTACTTTCGAGAAGACCAGTGATCCGGTCACCTGTTGCAATTTCCGCAGCCCCAAGTACACCGTCGTAATTGTAAGGCTCCCCACCAACAGAAAGCATGATGCTACCGTCAGCAAAGCCCAGCACCAAGCTGTTACGAGCGTGCATAGACAGGTACTTAGGATTGTCCAGAGGGAGACTGTCTTGCGTGTAGATGTTTGCGTAGCTGTCTGGCTTAACCCAGAAGGCTCGGTAGACACCGTTGGTCCCATAGGTTTCATACATATCCTCCCTTGCGTAGAAGTTGTACGTGCCCCACTGGTATCTGGTTGACTGCCTGCGCAGCGCCATAGTACCTGCAAGGATCGGCCATACAGCATCCCCCACTACATCACCCACCTTGTTCGCAGGCGAAGCAGGAAGCGCGCTGTGGACTTCCCAAGTGTCCCCCGGTACCCATGCAGGGCCAGACACTACGGTGACGTTAGAGAGCTGCATACGCGGCTTCTTAGTACCAGCAGTCCAGCTACCGTCCAAGTCCGTAGCCACCCAGTTAGCAACCTCAGCAGAGATGACACTAGCCCCACTGGTGAAGTAGAGGGTGGTGACACCAGCAATGGGACCATCCTTATCTACCCACTTACCATTGTCGAAACGAATGGTGGGGGAAGGAACCACTGGGGTGTTACCTCTCACCATCTTAATGTCCGGGTTGTTAGCGAACACCATGTAGCCGTACTCACTCTCACCCTCGCTGGGGCTACCGAACGGGGTAGTCCATGCGGGCTCCAGACTTCCATCAGCATTGACAGGAATCCACAAGCTGGGGGTGAGCGCACTGACCGCACCAGTAGGTGCATAGTAAATCTCAACTCTGTCCGGTGCTCTGTCTTCCTTAGCCAGTAGTCTCCACATCTTGTTGTCGTAGGAGAAGATGGTGCCAACCTTTACGTTCTCCATACCAGCTGCGAGGAACTGGATGCTCATCGTATCCAGCACCTTCCACAAGCGATCACGCGAGTAGTTGATGCCAGCAACAGGAGTGGAGTCAGACAGCACCATATTTCTCAAAGTGGTGGAGTAGTCCCTAAGCTCCTGAGTGAACTGTTCCATATTAGTGGCCAGTGACTTACCGCTCGTACTACCGGAGGTAGCAGTGAAGAAGTAGGTGATGCCCAGGTTGTTCAGCAGGTAGACACGCTGGTTGTTGGTGATCGTATCAGTTCGGCGGAATGGAACATATTTTACTTCCATACCGTTGACAGCTACAACAACACCATAGTATACTGGTTTAGAGCTAAGAGCATCTAGGTTACCCAAGAGACTACCAATAGTGATTTTATCTTGATCTGC
>NZ_JAVWTF010000062.1:0-6265 GCF_036667855.1 Aurantimicrobium sp.
TGGAAAGCATCTTTACTAACTTCCGTTTGGGGTTAACCAAAACAGCTTTTTGCGATGCCCTAATTAATGGTAGATCTGCTGCTGAATCGGTATAAACAGTAGTTATACGCGGGTAAACGTCTGCCAAAATGAGCGACTGAACTTTGTTCTGACCGACATTGTGATGAGTTATTTCGATTCCATTTGGTAAAGCACTAAATGTTGAACCTAGAACCTGAGTCTGACCCATTCCCAGTAATTTGAGCAGCCCCTTCACCAACTCTGTGTCTGCACCGGTCGCCACGACGATTTCCTCGCGAGGTAACTTCATGACCTCCTGACAAATTTGAACATTGAATTTGTTTGGATTTTTTGTGTATAAATCCAAAACTTCATTGAGTAGTTCTGAATATTCAAGTCTTGTAATCCCAGCAAACAACTTTGTTATCGCTCTGCGATTGAGACGAGCTCTAGCTTTGTCATTTCTCGCAGCCAAAGCATTAGGAATCAGTGCTGCAAGCTTGAAAATTCTTGCTGGATAACGCCTCAAAAAGCGATTTATGAGGTCAACAGTTACGTCCCCGGAAACTAGTACTCCATCGAAATCTATAACGTACTTCACTGCGCTCATGGGAATAGTTCCGAAATCCTGCGGAGCTTGGAGGCCATACGTCCCGCAGGATTTCGGAGGTTAGAGAATTACTGCGTCAGCTTCAATTTCGACGATAAGTTCGGGAGCAGCTAGAGCACCAACTTCAACGACGGCAGTAACAGGACGAATGTCTCCAAAGATTTCACCGTGGACAGCTCCAACTGCATCAAAGTGACTCATATCGGTGAGATAGAGACGTGTGCGAACAACATCTTCAAAAGATGCCCCTGCTTGCTTCAAAGCCGCCTCGATCTTCTCGAAGATAACTCGTGTCTGAGCAACGGCTTCAGCCTCGCCGGTTTGACCTTGGGCAGCTCCTGAAGTTGTTCCTGCAACAAAGACAAGGTTGCCTGCCTTTACGGCGCGAGAGTAGCCAAGCTGAGGTTCGCGAGGAGAGCCAGAGGAGATATTGGTACGCATATTGTTCTTTCTTTTCTAATTAATGGAGATGACGATGTCGCCAGCGGAATAGTCGATGTTCTTGAGGACACTGCTTGGAATACGGAATACTCGACCGGGTGCTGCTGGCCACCAAAGTCGTTTCTGGGCAACTAACTTGCCCTTCTGACGCACAGCTACACGAGGAAAGTAAATCAACTTGTCGGACCAGGAAAGCAATCTTCCGCGGGCAGCTTCCTGGTCATCAGACCTGATCAGAGCAGGTGAAATCCATCTCAATGGTTCCTCTACTTGAATTGAGGCTGAAAGGTTGCTTGCCTTCTTACCGTTGAGGTATTCCACGACGGGTTTTACAACTGCTGAACCATCAAGCGCTGCAACATCTGCAGTGTCTACGGGGTGCAACATATTTCCGACAGCAAATACTCCGGAAATATTTGTTCTAAATTCGGTGTCAACTACTGGCCCCTTGGTACCAGAGTCCAATTCCACACCAGCAGAACGAGCAAGTTCATTGTCTGGAATCCAGCCGCCAGTGAAAACCACTGTGTCACAAGAAATTATTGTTCGTTTGCCTGTCTTAGTGTTTTCAATTTCGACAGCTTCAACGCGTGGCTTTCCGATCACTCGCGTGACTCGAGAATTCTTCGCAACTTTAGCGCCGAAGTAAAACTTTCCCGGAACTGAAAACAGTGAATATGAATCAACCTGTGGATATTCAGTCGTCAGCATGACTGTTTTACATCCAGCATGCTTCAACGAAAGTGCAGCGGACCAACTCACAAGTTCCGCGCCAATAATCACTGCGCGCTTACCAACTGTTTCATGTTTGATGTGAACAAGATTTTGAAGTTGTCCAGTCGTAATCACTCCGGCGCTTCGATCGCCAGGAATCATTCGAGCAGCTCTGGCGCGCTCTCGCGCACCAGTTGCAAGAATTACAACATCCGCTTGGACTTCATATCTGCCCTGGGGTGTGGTGACGTTAAAGCTCTTTTCTCCGGTCCAATCCGTCACTGTTGCTTGTGCAACTAATTCAGCTCCAGCTTTTTCTGCATTAGAAACTAGAATCCGAGCATATTTTGGGCCTGTAATAAATTTGCCCATGTCACGGATTCCATACCCAGGGTGGTCACTGTGTCTTGGAATGCCTCCAAGCTGGGACTCACGATCGAAGACGGTAACTCCACCAGGAATGAGTTTTGCCAAACCAGCTGCTGCTTGAAGCCCTGACGGTCCTCCACCAATGATTGCTACTGAAACTTTTTTAACTTCCGAGATGCTCATCGGGCAACCTTCTTACTTGAAACCTCTTCAGGCTTAGGAACATTCGAGCCTTTGCAATCAAATATTTCCTTGACCTCTGCCCCGCAGAAGAAACCTTGGCAACGCCCATTTTGGGCACGGGTACGACGGCGAAGCCCATCTAACGTGCTGGGTGGAATAGGTGATTCGAAAACATCGCGAATTTCTCCCGCAGTGACCCGCTCACAGAAACACACAACCTTGCCGTATGCAGGGTCAGCTTTGATGCGTGCTTGATCCTGATAGGGGCGCAAGAAAGATTCACCAATATTTGGCATGTGGGGTGGTGGAGGTAACTTTGCTTTTTTCTCAAGTTTTATAACTGAGGACTTACTTAGGATTTCGTCTACGTACTCACCGATTGCGATACCAGAAGTTAAACCAGTTGATCGAATTCCGCCAACGACCATGTACTTCTGAGTTTCATCCAAATCAATGAGGTAATCCGGATAGTCACTCGCGGCTCTCAGGCCGGCATACGTTGCTGTTACTTCCTCTTGGAGAAGTTTGGGCATGAGTTTTTCACCCTTGGATAGGAGGAACTCAAAACCACTCTCCGAGGTGCCTGTTGCACTTCGATCTCCAAGGTCTTCTGCGGTGGGCCCAAGCATGACGTTTCCGTAAATCGTCGGACTGACGAGGACACCCTTACCTAAAGCGGTAGGCACGGGTAAAACAATCTTCTTTACAAGTGGTCGAGCCTGCTTGTCGTAAACAATTAATTCACCACGACGTGGGGTGATGTGGAATCGGTCATAACCAAACATCTGGTCAATGTAATCTCCGCCAAGGCCCGCTGCGTTAATGATGAGTTTGGCTTGAATCTCGCCTGCATCACTCTTCAACGTGGTGTGGCTCAGTCCTTTTTCAACTGAAGTAATTTTGTGACCTAATTTGAGTTCGACGCCTCTGAGCACTGCCTCAGTTGCCAAAGCCAAATTGGTTGTCCACGTGCAAATAATCGACTCGCCGGGGACAGTCAATCCACCCAGGACTCCTGGACCTAGATCTGGAACATGGTGATAAACGTAGGCCTCGTCGACAATTTCCGTCTTCTTGTAGCCGTTTTCTTCAGCCTTCTTTTTGAGACTTGGGAGAACATCCAGTTGCTCTTTGTCCCAGGCAACCAGGATTGCCCCTGTTGGCTCCACTGGAATACCCGTGGCTTTGGCATATTCAGAAAGCAACGTGTACCCGCGGCTCACAAGCCGAGATTCAAGTGTTCCTGGCTTTGCATCAAAGCCAGTGTGCAAAATTGCAGTGTTAGCTTTACTCGTTCCATCTCCCACGTCAGAACGAGAATCGACCAAAACCACATTGAGGTTGTATTCCCCAAGTTGGCGTGCGATTGCTGAACCTACGATTCCTGCACCGATTACAGCGACGTCGTAAACCGGATTAATTACCTTGCTCATATCTACTTCTTCCTACAGTGCAGAATCTGCAGCTGTTGCCCATGCAGTTCTAAACTCTTGCGCTTGTTCTGATCGCCACTTTGGTTCAAATACGTGAGAAGGAGCCCATTCAATTACTGAGTCCTTAATCCATCCCCCCGACTTGGAAGCAACCCGAGCGAGGGCTGCCGCACCAAGTGGAGTCGCATGTTGCGATGGGTAAATCTCAATCGTTCTCTGAGTGAGATCTGCCACCGATTGCATCAATACAGCGCTTTGTGTGAGTCCACCGTCAACTCGAAGGGTTTTCAAAGCAGACCCCATATCGCTTTCGACAAGATCTACTAACTCAGCAACTTGTGCGGCGATACCTTGCAGCACAGCAAGAATGAAATGGCTTGGTTCCGAAGATAAAGTGATTCCGGAGAAGCTCGCTTTGACATCTGGGCGCCATCTTGGTGCCGCCAGCCCAGCGAAAGCTGGAACGCTGTAAATACCGTCATGGTGGGAAGCAGCCTTAATGTCCAGTTCGCTTGCCGCATTAATGAAGCCCATTTGCTTGAGCCATCTCACAGCTGATGCAGCTGTATAAACCTGGCCATCAAAGCAGTAAGCAGTCTCGAGCTCCGTACGCCACGCGAAACTAGCTGCGAGCTTTGCTGAAGATCGCACAGCTCGCTTTCCTGTATTTGCTAGTAAAAATGCTCCAGTACCGAAGGTGCATTTAGCTTCGCCGACTTCGAGGCACTTCTCAGCGAGGAGAGCCGCTTGTTGATCAACTATCAATCCGCCAACTGGCATGATTCCACCGAAATGACGGGTTACTCCCGCGATTTCATCAGAGTTAAGGATCTTAGGGAGCTTTTCGTCCTGTAGATCAAAATGGGAGAGTAATTCTCGATCCCATTCGCCTGTATCAAGATCCGTAACTAAAGAACGGCTTGCGGTCGAAACATCGGTAACGAATTCGCCAGTGAGCTGATGTAGCAACCACGAGTCAGAAGTTGTCACAACACCTTGTTTGGTTACATTCTCACGAATCCAAGCCTGCTTTGGAGCGCTGAAGTAAGGGTCCAAGACCAGGCCAGTTTTCTGTTCGAAAATTTCTGACTTGTCCTGAAGGCGGTTGGTGACAGATTCTGCACGACGATCTTGCCAGACCACCATGTTGCTCAGTGGTTCCCCAGTCTTAGGGTCCCAAGCCAGAACAGTTTCACCCTGGTTTGCAATTGTGACGATGTCCACCAGGGCGCGCGACTGATCAACAGCCGCACGCCCTGCCGCAACGACAGAGTCCAAAAGTTCCTGAGGGTTTTGCTCTACAGCTCCACCACTTGAGTACGCAGGAGTTACTGCGATTTCACTCAAGCCCAGTATGTTGCCTGCTGGATCAACAACTACTGCCTTAGTACCTGAAGTACCCTGATCGATTGCGAGGACGGTCGTCATTTCCCTTTAGTTCCCCTTGTGTGCTGCGTCTGCATCAAGTTCAGCATCAATTGAGTGGAGATCAGGCATTGAAAGGCCCTTAGCTCCGCCGCGAACGACGAGAAGGAAGATGAGATACAGAGCACCGATGGCGACCATGATTCCCACATAAATCCATGCGTTCAAGAACGCAGCGTCGCGGAAGATTGCAAGCTCAAAGATCAGCCAAATGGAAGCCAGGATGATGACAGGAACTTCCCATTTTCCGAGAGTGAATCCCTTGCTTGGAGGAAGCTGCTTGCGCTTGACGATGTACAGCACCACTGTCGCTGCATAGATAACCGCAGGGAGCAATGTAGCTGCACCAAAGAGCAGGAAGAGAGTGTCAGTCTGCTCTGCGAATAGCGCAAGAATCAATTCAGCAACAACGGTGTAGAACACAGTTGCTGCAAGAGGAGTTCCAGTGCTCTTGTTGATGCGGCCAAGGACCTTGTGGCCGGGGAAACGCTCGTCACGAGCCATTGCCCAAGTGAGACGGACACCCGTAAGCATGATGACCATGCCACAAGCGAAGATTGCGATAACAACCATAACCAGCAACGCGGTTCCAACGAATGGCCCTAGTACGCGAGTAATCACATCTGCAATTGGGGTTGACGAGGAAGCGAGTTCAACTGGATCCCCAGCAAGCATGGTGACGACCACAATAAACAGGAAGCCAATGATGCCCGAGGCAAGTACAGCCTGAATCATGGCCTTGGGAACCACGACTGCAGGGTGCTTGGTTTCTTCAGCCAAGTTAGCGGCAGATTCAAAACCAACAATAGTGAAAGCGCCCAGAAGAGTACCCATAATCCATGGGCCTGCTGTTGTGAGCGTTCCAATTGAGAAATATCCCTCGGCTGGAATAGCACCAGTCGAGAAGAGGTTTCCGATGTTGAGTTCCTTCGCGATGATACCTACTACAAAGAGAAGTACAACAAGAAGAATCATGCCGATCAGTTCTGCAGAAACTGCAAAGTTGTTCAAACGTGTAGTCCACTTCATGGAACCACCAACGAGTAGACCCTGAGCGACCAACACGATTGCGGTGATAACCCACGCGTTT
>NZ_JAVWTF010000062.1:6314-7092 GCF_036667855.1 Aurantimicrobium sp.
GAAGAAGCACTGGCAACACAGTCGAAGCAATTGTGTAGTCAACTGCGACAACAACAATTGCGAGGAATGTGAAAGAAGCCCAACCCATAATCCAACCTAGAACAGGGTTAGCAATGCGAGAGGTCCACTGGTAGGCGTATCCAGTTACAGGGATACGTGCAGCAAGAGAACCGAAGATCATTGCCACCATGAGCTGACCGACGATAACAATGGGCCAGGTCCATATACCTGCAGGACCCGAGCTGTTGAGCATCGCTCCATAGGCGGTGAAAATTCCGGTGGCAATTGAAACGAAGGCAAAAGCTACTGCGAATGATGCAAACTTTCCGGTGCCTCGTTTGAGTTCAGATTTATACCCGAACTCGGACAAGTTGGTGTCGTCTGCGGGCAGATGCCCTACTTCACCATTTCTGATTGACATTTAGTTATCTCCCTTGATTACTAGTTGATTCCAAACTGCTGAGGTTTTTCCTCGTATGTTTCACTCAATGAGTGAGTGTGTGTTTATTTGTGGAATCTTGTGGATGATTATTCAGAAAAATTCCCATCACGTCAACCCCAAACACAACTGAAATCACAAGTGAATTTCACTTTTTAGCAACATGACCAGTAAATACAAGGGTTGTAACTCGGGTAGAGCCAACAGATTACGTTTGTGTAACTTTGTGGATTTTCGAGGCAATAAGTGGGACTGTTGATACTGAGCGATTCAATGTCGATGAATGTTCTCTTCTTCAGATGCCACAACTTTGTGCTCCCACAACAGCTAACCTAAACA
>NZ_JAVWTF010000063.1:0-6744 GCF_036667855.1 Aurantimicrobium sp.
AGGACTCTCTATTACGAGTCCAACATTTGGGGTTCAGTTCAAAATCGGGGGCTATTTCTCTTGGAGGCCATACCGCGGTGAGACGACCGCGAAGTGGCTACTTTCTTTAGCGAAGGGTGACCTTCACGGGCATCGACTTGATGCCGTGGATGAAGTTGGAGTGAACGAAGTCCATAGGACCAGTGCGCTCCATCTTGTCGATACGACCGATGATGTCCTCGAACATAATGATGAGCTCGATACGTGCCAGAGCGTTACCCAGGCACATGTGGGGGCCACCACGACCAAAGGTCATGTGCTCGTTAGACATACGAGTGGGATCCATCGACTCAGGGTTCTTGAAGATCTCTGGGTCGCGGTTACCGGAAGCAAACCAGGTGACAACTTTCTGGCCTTCCTTGATCTGCTTGCCACCGAACTCCACGTCCTTAGTCGCAGTGCGACGGAAGTGATAGATGGGGCTGGCGTAACGAAGGAATTCTTCAACTGCCCAGGGGATGTCCTGAGGGTTTTCCTGCAGGTAAGAAATCACCTGTGGGTTGTTGATCAGGTTGTTCATGGTGTGAGCGATGGTCTGACGAGTTGTCTCGTGACCAGCCACAATCAGAAGCAGGAAGTTGGTGTGGTATTCCTGATCGGACAGAGGCTTACCGTCCATGGGGACGGTGTTGATCATGGTGGAGATGATGTCAGTTCCGTTACGGCCAAGGCGCTGACGCTTGAGTTCGTCACCGTAGGCAAACACCTCAAGAGCTGCTGGCGACTTGAAGGGAACCAGGCGGTATTCCTCACTTGCAGGATCCGTAGGCAGCAACTGAGTCAAGCTGGGGTCGCTCGAACCGATCATGGCGTTACCCCACCGAATGATGTTCTCAATGTCGGTGTCGGGGATTTCGAGCAGACGTGCAAGCACGCGAATGGGGTAGTCAGCCGCTACCTCGTGCAGGAAGTCGAACTCGCCCTTGGCGAATGCGTTGTCCAAGGTGGTTGCGGTGAGGCCGCGAAGGAAGGTTTCGTACTTCGCAACGTTGTTGGGGGTGAAGTCGTTCTGCAACAGGCGGCGCAATGCACGGTGACGGGTGCCATCGCTGTCGAGGAGTGATCGACGAGCTGCTTCCTGGTCTGGTTCGAGTTCTTCCAGGTTGGTGAAGTGGTTGCTTGTGAAGGTTTCGGGGTCGCGTAGAACTTTCACGATGTCGTGGTAGCGCATGACAGACCAGAAGCCACTGCCGCCGTCGGTCTCGTCGCTCCAGTTGACTGGTTCCTTTTCGCGAAGTTCAGCAAAGAGATCCCAAGGTGCGCCGTTGTCAAAAACGTCGAGGTCTGCCAAGGAACGTGTTGCCATGATGATCTCCCCATCGAGATTGTTTGGATACGAACAATATAAACAATAATAACCAGATGTGCCAGCGTAGAGTCAAGTCCTACCCCCACAATGGGTAGAGAAACTATTTTGGGAATGGTGAAATGACTGGCAGCCACACACTCGGTGAGACAGAAGCACGCGTCGCTAATCGCCTGAGTCACATGAAACTCGATTTCGAGGCGATGGCCGTGAGCTCCAACTTGTTTCGCGCCGCCAGTGCCGTGCGTAATCACTTTGAGCGCAATGTTCTTTCCGACAGCGGACTGAGCTGGACCGCCTTCGTCGTGCTCTGGGTCACCTGGATCTGGGAACCTGCCGAAACACGCGACATCGCAGCTGAGGCTGGAATCTCCAAGGCAACGCTGACGGGAGTGCTCAGCACTCTCGAGAAGATGGAACTTGTGGTGCGCTCACGCAGCACCGAGGACGGACGTCTCGTTCTGGTTACCTTGACCAAGAAGGGTCAGAACTTGATGGAGACGCTGTTCCCCGCGTTCAACCGTCAAGAGGTTGAAGTGGTCTCACCCGTTCCAGATAACAAACGTGGCGACCTCGCAGACATGCTGCGTGCCATCACGGCAAAAATCGAAGGTTAGTTCTTCGCCGCGTATGTGGCTGCTTCGCTAACGAAGCGCTTAAACAGCTCAAGCTGTGGGGCATTGGTGTCGTAGTTATCCTCTGGGTGCCACTGCACTCCAAAGGCCCACGCGGGGGCATCAATCTTGACTGCTTCGACATAACCTTCGGCTGAACGCCCAATGACTTCGAGTCCTGGCGCAACTTGATCAATCATCTGGTGGTGGTAGCACGAGGCTTCCACGGTTGCGGAGTTCAAGCCCAACTCGTCCACATACTTCTCAATGGTGACGGGGGCAACGTGGTGCTGGTGGGGTGCATCCATGTGCTGAACCAAGGTGCCACCGAGGGCTGCGTTGGTGATCTGAAGCCCGCGGCAAATGGCCAGAACGGGAATCCCGTTATCCAGCGCGTACTTCACAAGAGAGATGTCAGCTTCATCTGCAAGATCATCAACGTCATAGACATGCTCAGAAGAAATCTCTTGTCCATATGTCTTGGGGTTGATGTCGGCGCCACCGGGCATAAGCACACCATCGATGCCGCGCAACCGATCCGCCCAGTCACTTCCAGAAACCGCCAACATCGAAAGAGGCTCACCACCTGCTGCCCACACACCTTCAGCGAGGCGACGAGCGGTAACAATCGCGGCGTAGCGAGTAGCCGAGGTGTTCTCGGCGAATCGAGCCAAGATGGCGATGCGGGGGCGAGACATAAAGTGCCTTCCAAATAAATAGAGATATTTATCTTGTGTGACTTTTATATACTAGTAATAATCGTTAGTATACGAATGATTACTTCAACACAAAGATGTGAGGACATACCCCATGACCACAATTAGCGTCGCCGGTGCCGAGATTGACACCCGCCACTACATTGGCGGCCAGCGTGTGTCCTCCGCAGAGACCTTTACCAACACTTCTCCTATTGATGGCACCTTCCTCGGCGAGATTTCTCGCGGTGGTCAGGCAGAAGCAGACGCAGCGGTAGCCGCTGCGCGCACTGCCTTCCCCGCCTGGGCTGCACTGGGCCCCCAGGGGCGTGGAGTACTCCTGCACAAGCTTGCAGACCTGATCGAAGAGAACAACGAGACTCTTTCTCAGCTCGAGACCATGGACAACGGTTCGCTGTTGCGCTCACACCGCCGCGGTGTGATGCCCCGCGTGGCCATGAACATTCGTTTCTTTGCAGACTGGGCCATCAACGAACTCCACCACGAGAAGTTCGAAACCCGTGGCCACACCAACAACGTCAGCTGGGACCCTTCTGGTGTTGCTGTTCTGATTACTCCTTGGAACGCGCCACTTATGTTGGCCACCTGGAAGATTGGTCCTGCTCTCGCAGCAGGTGACACTGTCGTGCTCAAGCCTGCTGAGTGGACACCGCTGAGCGCATCGTTCTTTGCAGACCTGACCAAACAGGCTGGTATTCCTGACGGCGTATTCAATGTTGTGCAGGGTTATGGCAAGGAAATCGGTTCTGCACTGGTTGCTCACCCCGATATCAACCGCATCTCGTTCACCGGATCAGTGCCCACAGCCAAGGTGATCGCTCGCGCCGCGGCAGATAACCTCACCCCTTGCTCCTTCGAGCTCGGTGGCAAGAGCCCCATGATCGTGCTCGAAGATGCTGACCTCGACCTCGCAGCTGAGATTGCGGTTGAGCAATACGACAACGCCGGCCAGGTGTGCCTGTCGGGAACCCGGATCTTTGTGCACGAGAACATCGCCGATGAATTCGCTCAGAAGTTTGGCGAGAAGGCAGCAGCAATCAAGCAGGGTGACCCTCGCGATGAGTACACCAACATCGGTCCTCAGATTCACCAGGTCCACTTCGACCGCGTGAAGGGATTCGTTGACCGTGCCAAGGCAGAAGGTCAAGAGATTGTCTGGGGCGGTGAGCCCAACGACGAGCTCGGTGGTCTCTTCTTCAAGCCCACCCTGGTGAAGAACCCCACCGAAGGTTCCGAGATTGTCACCAGCGAAATCTTTGGTCCTGTGCTGTGCATGATGACCTTCAAGACCGACGAAGAAGTCATTGAGCGTGCCAACGGCACCGAGTTTGGACTTGCTGCCGTGGTTGTCTCTGGCAACCAGGAGCACGCCAAGAAAATCACCGATGTGCTGGTTGCCGGCACCATCTGGGTCAACTGTTTCTTTGTGCGCGACCTGCGCGCACCCTTCGGAGGCTCGAAGAAGTCAGGTATTGGTCGCGATGGCGGCACCTGGTCTTTCGACTTCTATGCAGATGTTAAGAACACCGTAGTTTCACCAAATGGATGGAAGGAATAACCATGGGCGAAGTAGTAGGCGCTGCAATTCTTGCGCACGTACCCACTGTCATGTTGCCTAAAGAGACTCGTCTCGAGCTCAATGACGGCAAAGAGATCTCACTCGTTCCCGGTTTCGAAAAATTCCGTAAAGACGTCATGGAGAAGCTCGATTACGACACCGTGATTGTGCTCGACTCCCACTGGGCAACCACCGTGGAGTTCGTCATTACCTCTCACGACCACCGTGAGGGTAAGTACACCGCAGAAGAACTTCCTCGCGGAATGTCCCAGATTCCATACTCGTTCAAGGGCGACCCTGAACTTGCTGAATCTGTGGTCAAGTATGACGAGAAGAACGGAACCTGGATTACTCCTATTTCCGACCCCTACCTGCCCATCATGTATGCCACGGTGAACCTGTGGGACTACCTGGGCAAGGGCCTCGACAAGCGTTGGGTCTCTGTCTCGGTCTGCCAGACTGCAACCACCGAAGACTTCCTGCGTGCAGGCCGTGCACTCGGTGAAGCTATCCGTGACTCGGACCGTAAGGTTCTGCTGTTGGCGTCGGGTGCTCTCTCGCACACCTTCTACAAGCTGCGCGATCTGCGCAAGCACGAAGCAAGCGACCCCAGCCACATCTTCTCTCCTGAAGCACGTGCTGCCGATGAAGAACGCATCGAATGGTTCAAGGCCGGAGATCACAAGCGTGTTCTCGAGACCATGCCTGAATTCTTGAAGTTCAAGCCCGAGGCAAACTTCAGCCACTACCTCACCATGGCTGGCGCCATTGGTGAAGAGGCCAACACCTCCAAGGGCGAGATGTACTCTGACTACGAGAACTCCGTCGGCACCGGCCAGGTTCACATCTACTTCCCGAAGCCTGAAGGTGGCTTCCCCCAGCCAAAGGACATGGTTCTTTCTCGTGACTGAATATCGTCGAATCCTGCTTGACGGCGCTGCGGTGCAAACCGTCCGCGACGGAGAGTTCCTTGTTGCCGCTGACGGTCGTCGCGTGGCTATTGAAGATGCGCAGCACCTGCCACCATCGGAGCCCACCAAGATCATCGCTGTTCACTTGAACTACGACAGCCGCACCAAGGAGTTCATGACCAAACTCCCAGACGCACCCACCTACTTTCACAAGCCCATCACGGCCATCAACAGCCACAAGGGTGCTGTTGTGCGCCCCGAAGGCTGCAAGTGGTTGAACTATGAGGGTGAAATCGTCATCGTGATCGGCAAGACCTGCCGCAACATCAGCCCCGAAGAAGCCGGTGACTACATCGCTGGTTACACCGTCGGTAATGACTACGGTCTGCACGACTTCCGCGATACTGACGCTGGCTCCATGCTGCGCGTGAAGGGGTCGGACACCCTGGCTCCTGTGGGCCCTGGACTGGTCACCGACTGGGACTTCCGCAACAAGATGATCCGCACCTATGTCAACGGTGAAGTCAAGCAAGAAGACAACACCGACAACATGGAATGGGACATGCACTATCTGGTTGCAGATATTGCCCGCACCATCACTTTGGTTCCTGGAGACATGCTCTTCTCCGGCACTCCTGCCTTCTCTCGTCCCGTTCAGCCCGGCGACATCGTCGAGGTTGAGGTCGAGGGTCTTGGTCGCTTGACCAACCACATCGTTGTCGGACCAACTCCAATTCGTACTGACGTGGGTGCACAGCCCACTGAGAGTGAAGAAGTTATTTCGACCGCCATGGGTGGTGACTGGGAATTCCGTGGAATTCGCACCCCATCCAAGGATCTATACCCATCAACAGTGGAGGAAAAGTAACATGCTGAAGATTCATGTCGATATGGAAAAGTGCCAGCACTACGGACAGTGTGTATTCGATGCACCGAACGTATTCCGTCTCAACGATGACGACAAGCTGGAATACGAAGCAACGGCAGATGACAGCGAACAGGACAACGTCCAGCTCGCAGTAGACATCTGCCCCATGCAGGCAATTACTTTCTCAAAAGCTGAGTAAGGTCACCCCATGACCCGTCCTGTCGTTATCGTCGGGGCCTCCATGGGTGGTCTTCGTGCCGCCGAAACACTGCGCAAGAGTGGATATGAGGGGCGTCTGGTCGTCATAGGCGACGAGCCACACGCTCCCTATAACCGCCCACCGCTGTCTAAAGAGGTTCTAGCTGAACAGGTAGACCACGCCGCCGTGGCCTTCCCGTTGTCTGAAGTGCTCGACGACGTCGAGTGGGTTTTAGGCAACGCAGTTGTTGGCACAGACCTTGATGCACAAACAATCACCCTGGCCGACGGCCAGGTGTTGGAATACAACTCTCTGATCATTGCAACCGGTTTGCGTCCCCGCAGACTCGAGATGCCGGGTCAGCCTGCCAAGGGTGCTCACGCTATTCGCACTCTCGATGACGCTATGGCTCTTCGCTCAGAACTGAAGCCCGGGGCGAAGGTCGTCGTTTATGGCGCGGGTTTCATTGGCTGCGAAGCTGCTGCTACAGCAACGAAGCTCGGAGCAACAGTGACGGTCGTGGGCAAAGGCCC
>NZ_JAVWTF010000064.1:0-6663 GCF_036667855.1 Aurantimicrobium sp.
GTGTTGACAACGGGGGCTATGGGGAAATTCGCCAAAACGAACTCGATCGAGATATTCAGCCCGTTGGCGTTGATTTGCATCAACCCGATTGGCCTATCTTGGCTCGAGGAATGGGTTTTACAGCTCAGCAGGTAGGAACTCGCGATGACGTTGCTCCCATGATTCAGGGCGCTATCGCCGCCGGTGGATTGCAGTTTGTACATATCCCACTTGCAAGCATTCCCCGTTAGAACTAGGAGAATCTCATCACCATGTCCTCTAACCCTTCTCAAAATATCGGCCCAATAGACCTCACAAACAATCCACGCTTTGCACACATCGCAACATTTGCTCGTCTACCACTTCTGCGAGATGTAGAGAGAGCAGATATTGCTGTCGTGGGAATTCCTTTTGATGCAGGTGTGTCCTACCGCACAGGGGCGAGGTTTGGTCCAAGTCACGTTCGAGAGGCGTCTCGGCTATTGCGTGAGTACAATCCTGGACTCGATGTTGCACCTTTTGATGTTGCACAAGTTGTCGATGCTGGAGACATCGTTGCCAACCCCTACAACATCCTTGAGGCAATTACGAACATCGAAGAGGCTTCTGACGAGCTTCGAAAAGATGGCAAGAAACTCGTAGCGATTGGGGGCGACCACACTATTGCACTTCCATTGCTGCGTTCGGTATACAAGACGCACGGCCCGGTCGCACTTTTACACTTTGACGCTCACCTCGACACGTGGGACACCTACATGGGTGCTCCGTATACCCATGGCACGCCGTTCCGACGCGCATTCGAAGAGGGAATTCTTAACACCAATGCGCTTAGTCATGTAGGAACTCGCGGACCGTTATACGGCAAAGAAGATCTGACAGATGACGAGCGGATGGGTTTTGGAATCGTCACCTCGTACGACATCGGTCGTCGCGGACCGTTGGAGATTGGCCAGATGCTTCGCAAACGAATTGGTGACCAGCCACTCTACATATCTGTTGACATCGATGTCCTTGATCCAGCACATGCACCAGGTACCGGAACGCCTGAAGCAGGTGGAATGACGAGCCGCGAGCTCATAGAAATTTTGCGCAGCTTTGATGGGCGCAACATTGTTGGTGCAGACGTCGTCGAGGTATCGCCGGCCTACGACCACGCGCAGATGACTGCGATAGCAGCCTCGCATACCGCATATGAGCTGATCTCCCTGATGGCTAAACAACTCGGTCGCGAGCGTAGCTCATAAATTTGCAAACCCTAGAATTGGAGTAACCGATCACTATGAGTGACGTTTTTGACAGCGCTGAAAATATAGCCCTTAGCTGGGTTGATGACCACGAACAAGACCTCTCTAATTGGCACCAAACAATCTGGAATTATGCTGAGCCGGCGTGGAGAGAATATAAGTCCGTCGAATGGTACGTCGCGACGCTGAGGCAACATGGTTTCGAAGTCGAGGAGGGCAGTGCAGGTATGCCGACTGCGTTCTCAGCGACTTGGTCGAACGGTGACGGCCCGACTTTGCTGACGTACGCTGAGTACGACGCTGTTCCTGGTAATGGACAAGCAGCGACCACTGAACGTAAGTCGCGCGATGGTGTGAGTGAGTTTGCTCCGGGTCATACGGACCCGCATTCAGCGCTCGGTATTTCTACGCTTGCCGGTTTGTTAGCCACCAAAGCGGCGATGGAAGCAGAGAATATTTCTGGAACGCTTCGCTACACAGGGGAGCCGGCAGAGAAAATGCACGGTTCAAAAGTCGTCCACGGCCTTCGAGGTTACTACGACAATGTGGACGCAATTATCAGCTTTCATCCGTTTTACATGCTGCCCTTATGTAACACTGTCCGCTGGGATACTCAGTGCGGTGCGTACTACTCGAAGGTCTACACCTTCGTATGCGATGAGCCTGAGTCATGGCAGCTAACTAATATCGACAGCCCTATACCGGCATCACACTCAGCTGCTCGCGCTCCTGGAGCGAATGTGGCTCTCATGAACATGTATATGAGCTCAAAGGTGATGCAAGACAATATGCTCCCTGCTCACGGTGGGTGGTCTCTCTCCGAGGCACTTTTCACAAATGGACAAGCAACGGCAGATAATTTGCCACAGCGATTTGCGCAAATCCAATATTCATGGCGCTGTCCTACCATCGAAATGGCAGAGCATGTTCTAAACGTCCTGGATCGAAACGCTGAGCACGCAGCTGCTATTGCGCACTCGCGAGTTGTTTCAACCTGGGTTGCTCGAAGCCGCCCAGGAATCACAAACCATGTACTCGCAGAGACTCTTTACCGACAACTGGAACGCGTGGGTGCCCCGAAGTACGGCTCTGAAGCTGTAAATATCGCGAGAGAGTTGCAACAATCCCTTGGCCTCTTGCCCATGGAGAACCCCATCCTGCCTGAGTGCGAGCAGCTCATTGAGCCGCAAGAGGCAGAGCGTAGATTGCGGGAACATATGCCGGCCTGGCAAACAAACTGGACGAGTGACGACTATGTCGAAATGACTCACTATGCTCCAACGGTTCGGTTTTATGTTTCACGAGCCGCACTCGCTCCTGTTGAAGGAGGTAAAGCCTATCCGGCGTGGGTGATGAACGCTCTGGGAGGAATTCCCGCAACAATTGATCCCACCATCATCACAACTGGTAAAACGGTCGCTCTCACAATGTTGGATTTGCTCCGCTCACCCCAAAAACTGGCCGCAGCTCGGGCAGAGTTTGACACACGCCGAGCTGCAAATCCGATTGAGCCCTTGCTCCCACGTGACTTTGAGCCACCAATTGGTTTGCCTTGGCCAGCATATGTAAGCGACCCTCACGATCAAACTGGTCGCTGGGTACCTGATATGAATGTGTAGCAGGGAGCTTTTTGTCGCTTTATCTTTTCCTTGAGTTCAGGTTCCTCAATTAGGGTGCTGGGAACAAGAAGATGGGTGCCCACTGGGGGTGGTAGGCATAAATCAGAACAAGGAAGACAACAACGTCAAAGAGTAAGTGCACGGTAATGACGTAGTAGACCGATTTACTCTTCTCAAAAATCCAGGCCTGAATAAGTGCGAACGGAATGGTGAGCAGAGGCCCCCATGAGCGGTAGCCAAGTTCCCAGAGGAATGAAACAAAAACGATGGCTTGCAAACCGTTGGCAACCCACAACGGGAAGTGTCGCCTGAGCAGCGCGAAGATGGTGCAGATGAAGAAGAGTTCATCCCAGATACCAACAAAGCCAACGCCGACAAACAGTCGAGCAATTTCGGACGGCTCGGCCACTGCGGGCCAGTTGAGGTAACTTCCCGAGCCGATGAAATACACCGGCAGGATGAGCCATCCCAAGATGAGAACTAATCCAAGCCAGATCCACTCCAGCCTGGACCAAGGTTGTCCGGGTCTACCCGGGAACGAAATCGCGTGGTCCTTGAATACCCACCTACTCAGTGAGTAGGGAACAGCAACAGCCAGAACCAGCACTGTTCCCATCAGGGCGATATTGCCCCATTCAAGATTCGCCTTGAGGGAGATCTGTTCAATTCCCACCAAGGGAATGGCGATAAGCAAGAGGTCCCTGGCAAAGCGCCACGAGATTGTGAACGCAAGAGCAAGACCTGCGGTTACGGTGAGGTATCCCCACGAGGTGTGAAAAACAAAAAACAGCGGTGCAGAAGTGACTACTAATAGAGCTGACAAAAACATGCGTGCCCGAGTCCACTGAGTTGCGGGCAGGGTAAAACCGGGCGCACTGGCAGTCATGCCTCAAGAGTAGGTGACGATGGTTCGGTGTACTCACAGCAAATTTCAAGCATCTAGTTTGAGTGCTCACGCGCTAGGGTGAAGTCACGACTGAGGGGCAATACATCATGCATAAAAAGCTGTTCTGGGTTTATCTCGTGCTCTCCATTGCGGGACTGATCACTGCCTGGATTTTCAACGGCATAGCTGTGATGAATCAGGAAGACTACCTCGGTGCCTGGTTCGGGTCTGCAGTTGACTGGGTCCTCTCGGCTGATCTCACTATCGTTGCCATCGCTGTCGTGGTGTTTATGATCACCGAATCTCGACGCATCGGAATGAAACGAGTGTGGCTGTATATCCTGCTCTCAGGTGTGACCGCGATGGCCTTCACATTCCCCCTGTTCATGGCCATGCGTGAACGTCGACTGGGTGAACTTTCCTCAACTGCTCTTGCTCTAAAGAACTAGGCTGGCGCCATGGAAAACGAAAACTCGGTCATGAGTGTGGGATCGAAGAACTCGGTGCTGAGTTTGTGGTCAACAAATTCGTTTATGTCCATCGGTTCTCGAGGCTCAGCTTTTTCCATTGGCTCGATTGGATCTTTTGGCAGCATCCTTTCTATTGGCTCATTTCTGAGTGTGCTGAGCATTATGTCGAGCCTCGCCTTTCTGGGTTTGATGGCGTCCAAGAAGCGGGCCAAGCTTTCTCGGCGCTGAAGTTTTTTCGGGCAGTAGGTGGATAAATCCCCCTCGCCGGGCAGTGTTCCGGTAGAAATAGGTCATGAGCGTGCGAACTCCTGATCCCAACGGCGGCTGGCTAAGCGACGACGAGCTTTCCTCGATCCGCCGCCGACTTCCCCTTCTCTATGTTGAGGCTGTGCCTGTTCGAGTTGACGGCCTCGGTGTTGTTACCGAAGTTGGTTTGTTGCTGCGCGCTAATTCGACCGGAGAAATGACCCGCACCCTCGTCTCTGGCCGTGTGATGTATGGCGAGACTCTGCGCGAAGCGCTGTTTCGCCACCTTGAAAAAGATTTAGGCCCCATGGCTTTCCCTCTCCTGCCTGCTAATCCCAATCCTTTCCATGTTGCTGAGTACTTCCCGCTTCCAGGTATCTCGCAGTTCACGGATGAGCGACAGCACGCAGTGTCACTGGCCTATGTGGTCCCCGTGACGGGAACATGTGATCCGCGTCAAGACGCTTTGGAAATTACCTGGCTCACACCTCGTGAGGCAGCGAGCGATGCAGTCACCTCGGAAATGGAAGGTGGTCGAGGAGCATTACTTCGTGCTGCCTTGGCTTCAGTCGGTGCGCTGAACTAATCAGCTCCTGCTTTTTTAGGGATAAACCCCTATTATTGGACTTTTGGCCTGATTTCGGGCAAAAATCTGCCCGTATACTGATACCGACTGTTTATTCCAGGTTTGTCGAGGCGAAAGGACATCGTGGATATCGAACTTCCCGTTGTGCCTGACAAAAAAGGACTAGATCCCCAGCAGGTCAACGTAGCGCTCACTGACGTGCAGATTGAGGTCTCACGCCTGGAATCTGAGCGCGCAGAGATTGATAAGCGTATCGACACCCTTACACGCGAGGTTGCCGAGGTTCGCAGCGCACTCAAGCGTGCCAGCGCAAAGCCTTCCTTCTCCGACCTTGGTGCTGCATTTGAACAGACTCTTCGCGTAGCTGAAGAACAAGCGGGCAAGCTCATTGCTGATGCGCAAACAACTAGCGCTCTGACTCAACGTTCTGCAGAAGAAGAAGCAATAGCTGTTACTGAGAATGCCGACAAGCAGGCGGCCAAACTTATTTCGGAAACTGAGGCTCGTGTTGAACGCCTGATTAAGGAATCAGAGAAAAAACTGAGTGAAGCCCTGAGCACTGCTCGTTCTACTCTCGCCAACGCAGAAATTCAGCACGAAGAAGCCACGAAGATTGCAGAAGCAATCACTATTGAGGGCGCTCAAAAGCGTGAAACTCTCGAAACAGAGCTCGCTCAAGAAATTGAACAGTCACGTAATGAGATTGCAACTCTGCGCCAGGTTCACGAGCGCGACAAGCGCCGCATTGAAGAAGAGATAGAGGTTCTGCGCGCTAAGGCCGAGCGTGACAACGGTCGCCTCATTGCTGAAAACGAAACCTACATTGCCAAGCTTCTCGAAGAGTCCCAAAAGAATCTGGACATTGCTCGTGAACGTGCTCGCGAGATTCTTGTCGAATCACAAAAGAACTTTGCAGCTTCACGCCAAGAGGGTGTGGCCTTGGTTCGCGAGGCTCGCGAAACTGCGGCAGGAATTATTCGCCGTGCTCGTGCTCGTGCCAACACGTTGACTGAGCGCCTCGAAGAGCGTTCAGCAATTCTGCTGGAAAACGGTGAAAACCTTCTCGATGGCATTAACACTGAACGCGAGGCTGTCGAAGCTTTCAATTCAGAATTGCGCATCATTGCTTTGTCTGAGCAGAGCAAAGACGACGACAATCTGTTGAACTATGTCTCCGTTGCAGATGACGAGCTGGCGGAAGAATTGACTGTCGAAGCTTTGGACATGAATGATGATTCCCTAACCGATGAGACGAAACGGTAGGGCTGAAACATGGATCTGACTCGATCATTCAAAACTGTTCGTCGTAACGGCTACGACCCGAACGACGTCAAGCGTGTATTCCGCGATGCTGAAGCACGCATGGAAGAACTTCGCCAAAGCACACGCTCGGGCATTGCCACCGTCGAAAAGCTTGAACGCGAGCTTGCAGACTTCCGTGATGCGCTTCGTCGCTCTAACGCCAAGCCCACTTTTGCCGACTTGGGTTCGGCCTTCGAGCAAACCCTTCGTGTCGCTGAAGAGCAGGCCGACAAGCTTGTAGCTGATGCAGAAGCCGATGCCAAAGTTGTTCGCGAGTCTGCTCGCGCTGAGGCTGAAACAGTCACGCGCGCAGCCAAAAACAAAGCATCAA
>NZ_JAVWTF010000065.1:0-6638 GCF_036667855.1 Aurantimicrobium sp.
CCTCGCGCATCACGCGTTAGCGCCGGCGACAGTAGAAACGAAGGTTGTGGTGCGTTTTTAGTCTACTACTTCGGAGCAGGGGTCTTAATCAGGAAGCCACCGAGGAAGAATACGGCCGCTGCGCCGGTCTGGAGAAGCATCCACCACTGAATTCCCGGAGTGATGCCGTCGGTCAGTCGAACGATGGGATTCCAAAAAATAGCGATCAACAAGAACAGGGGAAGAAAGACCCACTTCTTAGGATCAGCCCACTGCCACGAGAACACCGCAAGGATGGCGGCCAAGATGCTCACCACGAACAAGATGGTGATGTACCAGTCGGAACCGTAGACACCCATACCAATAAACATCGCTGCGACACCTGCAAGTCCGGGCACGATGCCGGGACGAATGAGCTCAGGTTCTGCTTGCTTTTTTGCCATGTAAAAAGTCTAGCGACGACGCATACGGTCGGCTTCAGGACAATCAAACGGATCGCGGGCTGCCAAGCCAACCTTATTCAGGTAGGCGATGACGATGCCGTAAGAGCGCATCAACGTGGTCTCTGTGTAAGGAACACCCTCGGTTGCACAGTGCTGCTTCACAATGAGACGTGCCTTGCGCAGGTGTGGGCGAGCCATGCTGGGGAACAAGTGGTGCTCGATCTGGTAGTTCAACCCACCCATAAACGCGGTAGCGCCTGCACCCTTGATGTTGCGAGAGGTCAGCACCTGCTTGGTCATGAAGTCCACGCGGTTCTCTTTAGGAATCATGGGCATGCCCTTGTGGTTAGGGGCAAAGGAAGCTCCCATATACACACCAAAGACAGCTAGCTGAACTCCCAAGAAAGCAAAGGCTAGGCCGAGGGGCAGGAAGATGAAAATGACCGCAACATAGGCACTCAAGCGCAGAGCAATCAAGGTGAGTTCCACAGCACGACCTTCTAGACGTTCCTTTTGGAACAGCGTCAAGATGGATCGAAAATGCAGGTTGATGCCTTCAAGTGTGAGCAGGGGGAAGAACAGGTAGCCCTGGCGTTGAGTAATCCAACGCAGGAAACCTTTTTGCTTGACCGCATCCACTTCCTGGAACGAGATGGTGTCCCACTCGATATCGGGGTCTTTGCCCACGGTGTTGGGGTTGATGTGGTGCTTGGTGTGCTTATTCATCCACCAGGCATAAGAAATACCGACCACGGCGGTAGCCAGAATGCGACCGCTCCAGTCATTGAGCTTTCCCGAGGCAAACACCTGACGGTGGGAGGCTTCGTGGGTAATGAAAGCAAACTGGGTGAGCAAAATACCCAAACCAGCAGCAATCAACAGCTGGAACCAGGAGTCACCGATGAGCACAAACCCGGTAATCAAACCACCCAGAGCGAGAGAAAGCCCCACAAACAACGTGATGTAGAACGCAGGACGCTTGCGCATCAAGCCAGCTTGGGTCACAGCTTTCATGAGCGCTGCATATGAGCTGGTCAGAGGCTTACGGTTGGGATCTTTCGGCTCTGTTGAGCGGAGAGGACCAAGGGTAGAGCTGAGTGTCATTGTCGCCAATTCTGGATAAGTCAGGTCGACTTCACAGCCGGCGAGGTAGTGCTTATTGCGCTTAATTCAATCTAGCGTGCGAATCTGCGAAGACGCAGTGAATTGAGCACAACGAACAAACTCGAGAATGCCATTGCAGCTCCCGCCAACATGGGGTTCAAGAAACCTAGTGCAGCAAGGGGTATTGCGGCGACGTTATAGGCAAAAGCCCAGAACAGGTTGCCGTGAATAATGCGCAGTGTTTTGCGCGAAAGCTCCAGGGCATCTACTGCCGCGGAGAGGGTTCCCCGAACCAGGGTGATGTCACTTGCCGCAATGGCCACATCGGTTCCAGTTCCCATCGCAATACCAAGGTTTGCCTGAGCCAAGGCAGCGGCGTCATTGACGCCATCTCCAACCATGGCGACCTGCTTTCCATCAGCCTGCAGAGACTTGATAACCTCCACCTTGCTTTCGGGACTTGCTCCGGCAATCACGCGAGAGATGCCGACTTTCTGGGCAATCGCGTGAGCAGCTTCTTCATGATCACCGGTGAGCAAAATGGGTTCAAGACCGAGCTCAACGAGTCTGATTATTGCTTCAGCAGAGTCTTCCTTGATGGTGTCTGCCACCGCAATGATCGCGCGAACCTGAGAATCCCAACCCGCGAGAATTGCAGTGGCTCCCCCGGCTCGAGCAGCAGCTAGTTGAGTTTCATTCTCTTTTGAGAGAGCGAACCCGTGAGAGTTCATCCATGCAGTCGTGCCCACAGCAATTCTCACTCCCTCAATAACTCCCTGCACGCCCTGCCCGGCAACTGAGCGGAAGTCAGTGACCGCAGGCAGCGAAGCCCCCGTGTGCTCTGTGACAAAAGAGATGATTGCTCGGGCAATGGGGTGCTCTGACCCAGCTTCCAGAGCGGCAATGCGCAGCAGTGCCGCATCCTTCTCAGCACCAGAGATGAACACATCGCTCACACTCATGTGGCCCGTGGTCACTGTTCCGGTCTTGTCGAGAACAACAGTGCTGATTCGAGATGAGCTCTCGATGGCATCGGGGCCGGAAATAATGATGCCCATTTGTGCGGCACGGCCGGTTCCCACCATGAGGGCAACAGGCGTTGCAAGCCCCAAAGCACAAGGACATGCAATAACCAGAACAGCAATTGCAGCTGTGAAGCCCACGGCAAGAGGTGCGCCAGCAATCGCCCACCCCATAATCGTGACGACCGCAATGCCGATCACAATGGGGACAAACACGGCAGAGATTCGATCTGCAAGCTTTTGTACCGCTGCCTTGTGAAGTTGGGCATCCTCCACGAGTGCAGCAAGTTGGGCAATGCGAGTGTTCTGCCCCACCTGGGTTGCACGAACTACAAGTCGGCCATCCAGGACGATCGTGGATCCAGTGACGCGTGATTCTGCGACCACTTCAACCGGCAAGCTCTCCCCCGTCAATGCGCTCTCATTAACGGCAGCTTGACCTTCCACCACCACACCATCGGTGGCAATGATTTCACCGGGGCGAACTACAAAAAGCTCCCCCACACGAAGCTCTGAGGCAGGAATTCGCTCTTCCACGCCGTCGACAATCCGCGTTGCCTCAGTTGCCTTGAGCTCACCCAGTGCGCGCAGCGCAGCACCTGCACTGCGTTGAGACTTCTCTTCGAGATAGCGACCCAGCAAGAGGAACGTGGTCACACCGGCAGCAGCTTCGAAATAAATATTCTGGGTGGGGTCTGCCTGCCACGCAAAAAACTCCATGGTGTGGTGCATGTGGGGATCACCGGCAGCACCAAAGAACAGGGCATAGACCGACCAGCCATAGGCAGCGAAGGTGCCCATGGTGATGAGCGTGTCCATGGTGAGGGTGCCGTGGCGAAGATTCAAAAAAGTCGCTCGGTGGAAAGGCAAACCGCACCAGAACACCACAGGAGTGGTCAACAGCAAAGAAATCCATTGCCAGTAGGTGAATTGCCAGGCAGGAACCATGCCCAAAACAATGACGGGAACCGAAAGGACAATGGCGATGACAAGGCGCTCAAGTAGGGTTACTTTTCCGGCACGGCCGTCGAGGGGAACCTCATCGTCAACAATCTCATGGTGAGGAAGGGTGGCGGTGTAACCGATCTTCTCCACCTGTTGCACCAACTGTTCTTCGCTGACCGTCGAGGGGTATTCAACCTTTGCGCTGTGCATCGCGAGGTTCACGGCAGCTGTCACACCGGGGAGTTCATTCAAACTTTTCTCAACCCGGGCAACGCAGCTTGAGCAGGTCATCCCCTCAACACCCAAGACAATTGTCGATGTGGTCTGGTTTGCCATAGCAACCTCATTCCTCACTCAACTTAAACGTTGTTTCACTCCAGCGTATTCCCGCATAACGCATCAATGCCGCCCCTACTGGGACGGCATTGATGGATAAAGAACTACTTAGTTCGTAGTGGTGCTGGGGGTGGTACTAGGTGTAGTGGTGGGGTAACCCTCAGGAATGATGTCGTTACCGTTGGCATCGTGCTCGTGAGGAACGTTTCCGGGCATGGAACCATCAGCCTCGAGTCCACCCTGAGGTGCGCCAGCCATGCCACCCTTAGGGCCGTGACCTGGCTTGCCGTGAGGACCATCGCCATCGCCATCACCATCACCCATGTGACCTTGAGCAGGACCCTGTCCAGCAAGGCCGAGGGCAGGAGCACCACCGTGACCGATGACGTTTGCCACAGCCATGCCGCCGCCGAATACACCGGCAAGAAGTGCAACGCTGGCAGCCGAGATACCGATGATGGCTCCGGTGCCGAGGCGACGCTTGGATCGGGCTTCGGTGATGGGGGTAACTGTTTCTTCAGTTTCCTCAGCAACAGCTTCGGGGGTGTACTCAGCAGGAGTCTGAGTTGCCTCTGCGTTGTCGAGGTTGTCGTTGTCGTTCTTTGGCATCTGCATGCCTCCTTACGTTCGTTATGTGCTCTGACCTTGTGGCCGGTAATTACACAATGCAGAACGAAGCTATGAGGACGCTATGAGCGAGTTATGGACAAGCAGAGAGTTTTAAGTTTGTTGTGTGCGCTTCAGAAAGCGCTCGTGAGCGGCTTCGGTAATGCGCTTAGCCATGCCATTAAAGATGATGCCGTGGGCGGGAAGAATCGAGAGCCAGTACAGACGCCTGGAAGCTTGGTAGCTTCTATAGCAGGGAGGGAATAATGCCGACGAAACAACGTCTGTGGCTTGGTGGCACGATTGCCGTGCTCATTCTCCTGCCGGTGGTTTCTCTCGGCTCTGCTTTCAATGCAGTGCAGTCCATGCAAACAGCTGGGACGGTCGAATCTCTCGAGAAAGCGCTTGGGGGAACTGAGACTCCCGTCGATATTGCTCTCCCCACGGAAACACCCGAGCCCAGCTCTACTGCACCCGCAACCCAGAGTGCTCAACTTGGTTCAAGTAGCGTCTCCACGTTCTTAAGCATGCTGGAACAGCTGCCTACCGACGATGCTCCTGCTTCACACACCGGCTACAACCGTGACTATTTCAACGCCTGGATCGATGCGGATGGTGACGGGTGCAATACCCGAGCTGAAGTTCTCATGATGGAATCACAGGCTGTCGTCACTACTCGTGGCTCCTGCACCGTAAGCACAGGTCAATGGACCTCGGCCTATGACGGCGTCACCCTCTCCGATGCCGGCGGACTAGATATTGACCACTTTGTTCCCTTGAACGAAGCCTGGGGCTCGGGAGCGTATGGCTGGGACAGTGCCACACGAGTGAGTTTTGGCAATGACCTGGGCTATGACGCCTCCTTACTTGCTGTGACAGCGAGCTCGAACCGCTCCAAGAGCGATAAAGACCCTGCTCAGTGGATGCCTGCTAGTCACGGCTACTTCTGTGATTATGCCGCTACCTGGGTTGCGGTGAAGTGGCGTTGGTCATTGACTGTGGATTCGCTCGAGCGTCTCACTCTGCAGTCGGTTCTCAACGGCTGTTCAAATGTGAACATCACTGTTCCTGAAAAGGCCGCGGTCGCTGCAGGAGCAGCACCCGAAGCGGTGGCGCCGGTCAGTGACGGGGTTCTTGATCCCAACTATGGAACCTGTTCTGTTGCACAAGCTAACGGCGCAGGCCCCTACTACCAAGGTGTAGATCCGGAATATGCCTGGTATCGGGACCGTGACAAAGATGGCGTTGTCTGCGAGTAGGGCTTAAACAGAACAAGGGCCCGACTTCCGAAGAAGTCGAACCCTTGTGCGCTGTGTTTACGCTTACTTTCCGCCGCAGCACGCGCCGCCGCAGCAGCCGCCCTCTTCGCCGCCACCAATGGTTGCGGAAGGGGTCTCAAGCTTGATGTTTGCGGTTGCCATGTGGTCTCCTTCAGATAAGGGGTGACCGTCGGGGCTTTCGCCTGACCGGTCGAGGTCTATAACCAGTGTGCGCCTGTTTTCTCAGAACGTCAACGTCAGGGCTGGGTATGTCGCCCAGAGCTTAATTAGCCGTGTGAGCTTCCCATTTCCAACAGCACAACACCGACGATGATCAGCGCAATACCTAGGAATCCCCACACATTGAGATTTTCTTTGAACAGGAAGATACCCATAATCGCAACAAGTGCAGTTCCAGCACCTGCCCAAATCCCATAGGCAACGCCCATGCTCAAGCCTTTAGAAAGGCCCAGCCCCAATGAAGCGAACGCAGACAGATACCCCACGACGACAAAAATGGTGGGAATGACTTTGGTGAAGCCGTCACTCATTTTCAGGGCGAGTGTCCCTACGACTTCAGAGACGATAGCGAGAGCTAGAAGTAAATATGCAACAACCATGGGCTTAGCTTAACCGGCACCATGAATACGACGGCTGAGCTCATGGGCAGTTGCCGTCATTTCCGGCAACAGAGAGTTAATGCGGTCATTGAGAGCTTCTGGAGAGGTCAATCCTGCGGCAGAGAAGGTCACCGCAATGCCTGCTGCAGGCCATCCAATGTGGTCTTTGACTACAACGCCGACTGACGCGAGACCTTCTGTAATCTCACCACGCTCGATGGAATATCCCTGAGATGCGGCTTCGGATACCAACGCTTTGAGCTCGCGATAGGTTCTAGGGCCGGTGTTGGCCACGCCAGCACGCTGAGTGAAGACGATGCTGTC
>NZ_JAVWTF010000066.1:0-6357 GCF_036667855.1 Aurantimicrobium sp.
GTTCTGCACAGTTCGGTGCAATTCGAGATGTCAACGGATCCCCAACTCTTCGAGTTGGGGATCTGTTTGTTCTGCCAGAGTTCATTTCCGAGGTGAGCATATACACCTCTTGAGTTATATAACTTGAAGGTTGTATTATGGTGACGTGGGAAGTTGACGTTGAGTTGATCAAGATCTGGTTCTCCAGGCTGGATATCAACTCAAGGGCACAGGTTCAGGCAGCAATTGAGCTACTTGAGTCCGAAGGTCCACAGCTAGGCCGCCCGCTTGTTGATTCTGTCAACGGATCAGCACATAAGAACATGAAAGAACTTCGACCAGGGTCATCTGGCCGGAGTGAACTTAGAATCTTGTTTGTTTTTGATCCAGACCGAAAAGCAATCATGTTGGTCGCAGGTGACAAGTCGGGAACATGGTCAAAGTGGTACCGGACCAGCATTCGGAAAGCTGACCAGCTATATACGGAACATGTAGAGAAAAGAAAGCAGGCACAGTGATGTTGAGTCCAGAGCAACTATTTGCTGAGTACCCCTCTGACCCTGCCCAGGTTGAAGCGCATAAGAAGCGCATGATGGCGGAAGTGCGTGCATACCGTCTCAAGGAACTCCGCAAAGAACTTCAGATAACTCAGGTTGAACTTGCACAACAGTTACACGTTAGCCAGAACCGCATCTCTCGAATTGAACACGGTGACATAGAGAAGTCTCAGGTTGATACGTTGCGCAAATATGTGGAGGCCATGGGTGGAACCCTTCGCATCGACGTTGAAGTGGATGGCAAGAAGTTTCAACTGGCTTAGAGAGTAGCGTGGAGTTATGACCCAACCTGCGCTCTTCACACCCTTCACCGTTCGTAACCTCACCATCCGTAACCGGGTGTGGGTGCCACCGATGTGTATGTATAGCGCCCTGGGCAAAGACGGTATCCCTACCTCCTTCCACACCGCGCACTATGGTGCCATGGCACTCGGTGGAGCAGGACTCATCATTGTGGAAGCAACTGCAGTGAACCCTGAAGGGCGCATCTCTTTCCACGACTTAGGCATCTGGAACGACGAACAGGTTGCTGCTTTCAAGCCCATCACCGCATTCATGTCAGCACAGGGTGTTGCCCCCGGCATTCAGCTCGCGCACGCAGGACGCAAAGCTTCGACCTACCCAGGCTGGGGCTATGACGGAATCGATGGAACCGTGCCTGTCGAGGAAGGTGGTTGGCAGACGCTGGGACCTTCTGCAAACGCGTTCACGGGCTATGCCCAGGCGCACGCCATGAGTGAAGAACAGATTGGTCAAGTTGTGGCGGACTTTGCTGCTTCAGCTCGACGGGCTGTGGAAGCAGGGTTCAAGGTTCTGGAGATTCACGCAGCCCATGGCTACCTGATCCACGAATTCCTTTCACCTCTGACAAACGAGCGCAGTGATGACTTCGGCGGACCCCTCAAGCACGTCTGCTGCTCGACATTGTTCGAGCAGTGCGTGCAGAGATTGGCGAAGAACCCGTGTTGTTTGTTCGCTTCTCGGCAACCGACTGGGTTGAGGGTGGCTGGAACGAAGAAGAAACCAGCATTGTCACAGACTGGGTCAAAGACCTCGGTGTAGATGCTGTGGACATTTCAACCGGTGGGCTCGTTGCGGAGGCCAAGATTCCAACGGGACCTGGCTACCAAGTTCCGATGGCGCACTACGTGAAAGAACATGCACACCTGCCCGTGGCAGCTGTGGGCATGATCACCACAGCTCAGCAGGCGAATGAAATTGTGGAGTCAGGACGTGCTGATGCCGTGTTGATCGGTAAAGAGACTCTGCGCGACCCACATTTCGCTCTGCGCGCGGCAGCAGAACTGGGTGCAGAACTCGACTACGGCATTCCTCAATACCAGTGGGCGCCGTTTCCTCGTTCTTAGCGAATGAACTTTGCGCGCAGGGGAATCATCAACAGCAAACCTGCCAGCAGGACAATCACGATTCCAAGGATGCCGAAGTAGGTAGCTCCGAAGGCGCTGACGAAAATCGCAAAGAGTGTGGGTGCGAGGAAGCTCACGGCTCGACCAGTAGTGGCATAGAGGCCAAAGATCTCACCCTCTTCACCTTCGGGAGCAAGGTGTCCAAGAAAAGCTCGAGCAGATGCTTGAGCGGGGCCGACGAAGAAGGTGAGCATGAGGCCGCCTATCCAGAAGGCAGTTGCGCCACCATCGTGGAAAATAAACAGGCCGATACCGGTGAGGACCAATCCGATAAGCGCGATGACAATAACGCGCTTGGAGCCGATCTTGTCATCAATCCAGCCTGAGAACAGCACGCCAATACCGGCAACGAGGTTGCCGCCAATGGCGAAGAGAATGACTTCAGTAAAGCTGAGTCCGAACACTGTTCCTGCCAAGATGCCACCGAAAGCAAAGACTGCTGCGAGACCGTCACGGAAGACGGCACTAGCCAGGAGGAAGTAGAAGGTGGGGCGTGAGTTCTTGTACAGGTCTGCAATTTTGCGGAACAAGATTTTGTAAGACTCGATGATGCCAGCCTTTTTACCTGGGTGGGTGGCAATGTTCTCGGGAACATTGAACAGGACGGGCAAAGAGAACGCCAGAGCCCAGAGGGCGCCAAAGACGGCCACCACACGGATATTCATTCCGCCGTCGGTCGTCACACCAAACCAGTAGGGGGGATCACCCAGGATGAATCCGACGAGTGCAATCAAGAGCACAACGATGCCACCGAAGTAACCCATGCCCCATCCAAAGCCTGAGACGCGTCCCATGTTCTTGGGCGTGGAGACCTGAAGAAGCATGGCGTTGTAGTTCACATTGGCCATTTCGTAGAACACATTGCCTATGGTGAGCAGCACAATTCCGAGGGCAAAGAACTGGGGCGTTCCTTCAACAAAGAACATGGCAGCTGTAGCCGCGATCACGATGCCGGTGTTGATTCCCAGCCACAATTTACGCTTACCGCCAGCGTCGGTGCGTTGACCGACGACGGGTGCAATCGCGGCGACTGCCACTCCACCGATGGCCAATGCCCATCCAACCCAACTGGTGAGGTTGGCCTCGGCTGCTTGGAAGTTAGCCAAAGCGGGGCCGGTGGCCACACCCTCGCCACCAGCAGCTTCGTAAGCAGCAACAATCTTGGGATCGATGAAGTAGCTCGAGACGATGTATCGAGCAAAGACAAATGTCGTGATGAGCACACTGAAGGCGGAAGTTCCCCAGTCCCAGAGAGCCCATGAGATGACTTGTTTGCGGGGGACAGGGACAACTGCAGCGCCGGTGCTTGACATGAGTTCAGGGTATCTTGCCTGCGCAGTTACGGGGAAGAACTTGGGGTAAACAACCCATGAATCCAAAGTTGAGTCGAGAAAGCTCAAGATTTGCTGTGAACGCTTGACTCCATGTTGTTCCAGTGGCAAACTTGATACATCGAGACTCAAGTCTTGAACAGACTTCATATAAACACTGGACTTCCGGCCACAAGCCGGGGAGAAACAAGGAGAAAAACACATGTCACGTGCAGTAGGCATTGACCTCGGAACGACCAACTCGGTCGTTGCCGTACTCGAAGGTGGCGAGCCCACCGTTATCGCCAACGCTGAAGGTTTCCGCACTACCCCCTCGGTAGTAGCGTTCACCAAGGATGGCGAAGTACTCGTTGGAGAGCCCGCGAAGCGTCAGGCTGTGACCAACGTTGACCGCACCATTGCGTCGGTCAAGCGTCACATCGGTACCGACTGGACCGTTGCGATTGACGACAAGAAGTACACCCCTCAGGAAGTTTCCGCTCGTATTCTAGGCAAGCTCAAGCGCGACGCTGAGACCTACCTCGGTGACACCGTCACCGACGCCGTGATCACCGTTCCTGCTTACTTCAACGACGCTGAGCGTCAGGCAACCAAGGATGCCGGTGAGATCGCAGGTCTGAACGTTCTGCGTATTATCAACGAGCCCACCGCAGCTGCTCTGGCTTACGGTCTCGACAAGGGTAAGGAAGACGAGCTCATTCTCGTATTCGACCTCGGCGGTGGAACGTTCGACGTTTCCCTGCTCGAAGTGGGTAAGGATGACGACTTCTCAACCATCCAGGTTCGAGCAACCTCCGGTGACAACCGCCTCGGTGGTGACGACTGGGATCAGCGCATCGTGGAGCACTTGATCAAGAAGTTCAAGGAGACCACCGGTGTTGACGTGTCCAAGGACAAGATCGCTCTGCAGCGTCTGAAGGAAGCTGCTGAGCAGGCAAAGAAGGAGCTCAGCTCCTCCATGAGCACCAGCATTCAGCTGCCTTACCTCTCTCTGACCGAGAACGGCCCAGCCAACCTCGATGAGACCCTCACCCGTGCACAGTTCGAGTCGATGACAGAAGACCTCATTGCTCGCACCAAGAAGCCATTCGAGGATGTCATCAAGGAAGCCGGCGTCAAGGTCAGCGACATTGCTCACGTTGTCCTCGTTGGTGGATCGACCCGTATGCCTGCTGTGGCAGAACTGGTCAAGAAGCTCACCGGTGGCAAGGAACCCAACAAGACAGTAAACCCTGATGAAGTAGTTGCCGTTGGTGCTGCACTTCAGGCTGGTGTTCTTCGTGGCGAGCGTAAGGATGTTCTGCTCATCGACGTCACCCCATTGAGTCTCGGTATCGAGACCAAGGGTGGCATGATGACCAAGCTCATCGAGCGCAACACTGCGATCCCCACCAAGCGTTCGGAGACCTTCACCACTGCTGATGACAACCAGCCCTCGGTATCTATCCAGGTATTCCAGGGTGAGCGTGAATTCACTCGTGACAACAAGTCACTGGGTAACTTCGAGCTCAGCGGTATCGCACCAGCACCTCGCGGTGTTCCTCAGGTTGAGGTCACCTTCGACATCGACGCCAACGGTATCGTGCACGTGTCCGCTAAGGACAAGGGCACCGGTAAGGAGCAGTCGATGACGATCACCGGTGGCTCTTCTCTTCCCAAGGAAGACATCGAGCGCATGGTTCGTGAAGCTGAAGAGCACGCAGCAGAAGACAAGGCACGTCGCGAGTCTGCAGAGACCCGCAACGGTGCTGAGCAGCTTGCTTACTCCATCGAGAAGCTCATCAAGGAGAACGAAGACAAGCTCCCCGAGGACGTCAAGAACGAGGTCCAGGGCGATGTTGACGAACTCAAGACTGCTCTCGCAGGTGAGGATGACGCAGCAGTAAAGACTGCTTATGACAAGCTCATGGAAAGCCAGGGCAAGCTCGGCGAAGCAATCTATTCAGCTGGCCAAGCTGAGGGTGGCGCTGAAGGCGCTGCCGAAGGCGAAGCCGCATCGGATGATGACGTTGTTGATGCTGAAGTTGTCGAAGACGACGAGGCTGACGGATCGTCTGAGAAAGACGCTAAGTAAGCATGTCCGACCAGAACGAGAACCCAGTAGAGGAGCCCCTGAACGGGGGCTCCTCCGCAGGGGATTCCAACGGGGCTGGCGAGAACGCCGGTTTTGTTGAAGATCCTGGATACGACAACGCTGAAGGCATCTCTTTAGAAGATGCTGATGTTGAGACCTCTCTGACAGATGCCGACCTTTCTTTCCTTGAAGAGGCAGAAAGTGATCTGGCAGCAGAGCGTCTAGCTGACTTGCAGCGCGTCACCGCTGAATACGCCAACTACCGTAAGCGCACTGAAGCTAACCGTGAAATCGAACGCGAACGCATCATCAGTGACACGGTGAAGATTCTTCTTCCCGTTCTTGATGACATCGATCGCGCCGAGAAGCACGGCGATCTGACTGAGGGCTCCGCCCTGGCAGCCATCGCCGGCAAGCTTCGCGGTGTGACTGAGCGCCTCGGTCTTGTTGCCTATGGTGCAGCAGGCGATGTCTTTGACCCCAACCAGCACGAAGCAATTCTGCAGCAGCCCACACCCGGTGCAACTGCAGAGACAGTGCTGGATGTTGTTGAGACCGGCTACATGCTCGGCCTCACACAGGTTCGCGCGGCTAAGGTTGTCGTCGCTGTTCCTGCAGACTAAATTTTCCGAAACAACACATAAGAAAGGAGGCGCATATGGCCAGTCAAGATTGGTTCGATAAAGACTTTTATAAAGTCCTCGGCGTCTCCAAGGACGCTTCGGAAGCAGAACTGAAGAAGGTCTATCGCAAGCTTGCTCGCGAATTCCACCCGGACTCCAACCAAGGCAATGCCAAGGCGGAAGCCAAGTTCAAGGAAATTTCTGAGGCTTACTCCGTGCTCTCCGACAAGGAGCAGCGGGCAGAGTACGACCAGATCCGCGCCATGGGTTCCGGAGCACGCTTTAGTGCCGGTGGACCCCAGGGTGGGTTTGATGACGCGTTCAGCGGCTTCGGTCGCGGCGGTGGTCAGCAGTTCAACTTCCAGG
>NZ_JAVWTF010000067.1:0-6258 GCF_036667855.1 Aurantimicrobium sp.
ACCCTCTCTGTCACTGATCCGGGCGAGATCCCCACTCCGGCGCAGATGCGCGTGGACTATTCGGCTGAGGTTGAACGCTACCGCCAGCAGCTGAACAATGCAGCTTACGTTCAGACAGCATCGCAGGCCCGCCGAGTCCCTACCACGCCCACCACTGGGTCTAACCTCGACTCGCTGATTGCGCGCACGGCGCACTCCACCATCTATCCTGATACCAACTCGTAATGAAATCCAGCAAGGAGAACCACATGCACAAGAACAATAAGAACATCAAGTATCTGTCGGCTCGTGAGCGTGGTCGCTACTACAAGCTGTTGAAGATTGACAGCGCCCACCTGACTGATGGTGATGTGAATGAGATTGGTGAGCTGGAACTGCGAGCTGATCGTCTGGCTGATCGTGAGAACGCCACGAGCATGAAGCGCACGTGGGAAGGAGGCTAAATGTTTAACAGAGACGAAGGTCTTCTGTTGCGTGCAGGGGTTGGGGCTACGCTCCGGCCCCTGATTACTTACACGCACCCGACCGGAAGTAACTACACCTGCAATCCTCCTGTCACCAACACAGACATTGACTTCTACGCCTTCACCAATGTTGGCAGAGATGTGATGAACCAGCACATTCTGGATGATGGATGGGTGAGCTGTGTCGATGAGATTCAATCTCAGGCATACGCCAACACACCTGGCTTCGGTAAGGATTGGATGGCCTATCGCAAGGACAACTACAACCTGATGATTGTGTACAACACACGGCACTTCGCTCGCTGTGTTGCTGCAACTGAGATGTGCAAGGCACTGAACCTGATGAATAAGCAGGACAGGGTGGATGCACATTCCTTTGTCCATCTTGATAAGGAGTTGGAGTTTAAGCTCCCGCTCAACAGGCAGCTGCGCACATTCATCAACGGGGTGAAGTCTACTGATTGGTGGGATTTGAATCCTCCAGTCAGGTCTCTTACCGTACCGCAGCAGAGGCAGATGTTCCAGTGGGATGTTTCTCCGACGACTGCACCTGATCCTGTACCGCGCTTCACATTCTAACGGAGTGGGGTGTTGACAAAGTGAGATTGTGGTGTATAATACCTAAGAGCACTAAGGTACTTAAGGGTATGCTCTTCTAATCTATAACACTAAAGCTTAGATATTTAAGGAGACTAAGGTTGAACTACAAGAAGGTATTCAAGAGTATTCTTGCAGGGGACTGGGAAGGAATCGAAGTCCATGACAAGGAACTACTCACCAAGTATGTCGTCTGGGCAGCTGGTATGGTGCTGATGATTGGCATCGGTGGTGGTATCAACTCTTGCTCTAAGCATGACAAGAACTATCCACCTCACATCCAAGTAAGTGACTGACGGTTACATTTGGATTGGATGGATAACTGAAGGTAGGCTGGTCAGAGCAGCCCTCCGTGTTGATAGTATGACCGTCTCTACTGGTCCCATCACGGGGCTCTCATACAGAGACGGTGAACTGATTAGCATCACCGACAACAGCGGAGTGAGATATGATGTACGTCACTAAGTATGAAGCTCCATGGTGTGGGAGTTGTAAGCAAATGAAACCGCTACTGGATAAGTTGGTGGAGGATGGGGTCATCACTCTCAACACAGTAGATATTTCTGTCAACCCACAAGCAGCGCAGGTAGCGGCTGTACGTTCTGTCCCCACCCTGATCGTGTACGATGAAGTCGTCGGACAGGTAGAAGTGGGACGGTTCTATAGTGTTAGCCCTGACTTCTTGACAGCAGTTAACGTTAAACAGGAGTAGGTATGTTGCAGTGTTTCGATAAGAACGAACAGGGTAGAGACTTTATTGTCGGTGACGTTCATGGTCACTTCTCTCTGCTTCGATCCCTGCTGAAGATGGTGGAGTTCGACTCAGAGATTGACCGCCTGTTCAGTACGGGTGATCTTGTCGATAGGGGACCGGAGAGTGAGGAGTCTATTCACTGGATTGAACGAAAGTGGTTCCATGCTGTTCGCGGCAACCATGAGCAGTTCGTAATTGAAGGTGATCCCTACACCCACATCATGAATGGAGGTGCTTGGTTCCTCACGCTGTATACTGCGGAGCAGCACATGTACCGTGATGCTTTCGGTAGTCTGCCCTTCGGTATTCAGGTGGAGACTGATGATGGAACTGTGGGTATTGTCCACGCCGAGGTTCCTAACGATGACTGGAAGTCTCTTGAAGAACTGTCCACTGTTACCGCTGATAGGCGTGAGCACATGGAAGACTTCCTACTGTGGAGGCGAGACATTATCAGAGGACGATCCAAGTTCTCTGGTGTAGCTAACATCGACAGGGTAGTAGTTGGTCACAGTCCGGTGAAGGAAGTAACTCAGGTACACAATGTCACCTACCTTGATACTGGTATGGGGAACGGCAGGGCTCTCACTCTGCTGTGCATGCAAGGTAGAGGGGCAGGAGAACTCACCCGCATTGATAACAAGGAGCAGGAATGATCGGTTTAACTAAGGCGCAGGCATCAGAGCTTAAGCACGCCGCAGGTCAATGGGCAGCACTGTCCTCTCTAGCCACAGCAAAGAAATACTCAGGGTGGCCTATTAGAAAGAGAGCAATCGCTAGTAGAGAGGTAGCTAAGCGTAAGTTTCTTACGTTGTTGGAGCAGGTTAAAAATAAGGAGTGACACATGAATCTGCTCTGCTGGTTTGGATTTCATAAATGGATTCGCTCACATCAACCTAACAGGAATATGTTAGTCCGATACTACAGATGCGCCCACTGCAAGCAACTTGCAGGGGAAGATCCTAGCCCTTACTGGAGTGGACATCTAACTAAGATCAAAGAATAGGAGTGATGTATGAGTGCTCGCGCTATGTTCGATAGCATGAACAGCAAGTCTCCTGCTGCATGTAAGGAGAAGCATCATGGTAACAAACGTCGTGTGCTTGCTGAGATGAAAGTCAAAGCTCGAAGACAGGAACGCAGAGAAAACAATAAGTTCTAGGAGGTAGATGGATACAAACCTGCCATCCTTTGTAGGTCCACAGGGTATTGAAAACTACCTCAACCTTTCCTTCGTGAGTCTCGACTTCGAGACGACAAACTTGGAGAAGGGTAGTGCACTGAACAAAGACAATGACATTGTGCTTGCATGTTGGACCGTCAACCGGAATGGACAGGAAGTAAAGCGCCGTCACATCTGGGGCGACGAGTTGACAATGCAACCATTGTTGGACGACATTGCTAGTACAGACTTTGTTGTCGCACACAACGCGAAGTTTGAATTGCAATGGCTGGAGCGGTGTGGCTTAGACTTGTACGATGTACAGGTGTGGGACACGATGCTCGGCGAATGGGTACTGCATGGTAATCAGAAGGTGCCATTCAACCTTGAGGCTACGTCTCAGCGTTACAACCTCGGAGGTAAGACTCCGCTGGGTGCGATGTGTATTAAGATGGGGATGGCCACACAGGACATTCCAGTTAGCTGGCTCCAGCCGTACTGTTATCAGGACGTGGATCTGGCGACGAACATCTTTTACGACCAGCTGGATCGTTGCCAAGAGAAGAAGTTGATGCACCTGATGTTGGTGCGCAACCTGACGTGTGTCGCTCTGGCATACATCGAATTGCAGGGCTGTCAGCTTGATCGAGAGAAGGTGATTAACGCCCACCAAGAAGCTGTCACAGAAATGGCAGAGCTTGAACAGAAGCTCATCGTTATGTGTGGCTCGATCAACCTAGGTAGTAGTAAGCAGCTGGGTGAGTTCTTGTTTGAGAAGCTGGGGTTTAAGATCCCACTCGATCACAAGAAGAAGCCAATGCTCACTGCGAAGGGGGCATACAAAACTGACAAGCTCACCATCAGTAAGCTCAAGAGTACGAACAAAGAGCAGGAGGAATTCCTTGCTGCTTACATCCGGTTCAACCAACTGGATGCGCTGGTCACAAAGAACCTTGACTTCTTTAAGGGTGTGGTCAGTGAGTATGATGGTGTGTTCTACGGTGTATTCAATCAGGCTCAGACAGGTACACATCGTCTGTCTTCCTCTGGCCGCAAGCTTAAGTTTGCTGGCAAGAAGAAAGAGTCTGGTGCACAGCTACAGAATCTGCCGCGTCAATACAAGGGCATGTTCACCGCTCACGATGATGACTATCTCATTGGTGAGGCTGACGGTGCACAGCTTGAGTTCCGTGTAGCAGCGGAGCTTGGTGGCGACAAGGTTGCCGAGGCAGAGATTGTAGCGGGTGCTGACATTCACTCGGTTACATCATCGGTTATGATTGAGGCTGGTCATCCTGACTTCATTGGTAAGAGTGTGAAGGAAGGACGACAGGGAGCCAAGGCCCATACGTTCGCACCTATGTACGGTGGCAATGGAAAGCTGCCCGCTGAGCAGGCGTACGCCGAGTTCTTCAAGAAGAAGTACCACGGCATTTCAGGTACGCAGCGAAGCTGGTGTGAACAAGTGGTAACGAGAGGGTGGTTCACAACTCCGTATGGTATGAGGTTCTACTGGCCGGGTACGAAGATGAGCAGGAGTGGTTACATTGAGAACACCACTGCAATCTCCAACTACCCGATTCAGGGATTTGCAACGGGAGAGATTATCCCGATTGCTCTGGTTGCTTTCTGGCATAGAGCCCGGCACCTAGACATTACTGTATGGAACACCATCCATGACTCGTTGGTGTCACGCGTGCACAAGGATTGTGTCGATCAATACAAGGAGTTGAGTAAGCAATGTCTGACGACAGATGTTTACAACTTCCTACGAGACGTGTATAATTACCACTTCAGAGTTCCGCTTGGCGTTGGTGTCAAGGTGGCTAAGAACTGGGGTGCCTCGAAGGAAGAACACGTCTGGTCCGTATGGCCGGATGGTAAAGAGACGTACGAATTGAAGGAGTAAAGAAACAATGGCAAAGGTTACTGGTCAGCTGCAAGATATTTTCACTAAGTCGTTTGGTAATGGTGGTGAGGCTGTCTACATCAAGGTGAATAACACGGAGTACAAGTTCGGTAAGTTTGCTCCGCGTGGTTTCGCTGCGGGTGATTGGGTGGAGTTTGATGCTACCTCCCGAGTGAACGGTCAGTACACCAACTGGGCCGCTGACTACAAGTCGCTGCGTAAGGCTGATCCGTCTGCTCGTGGCAACCCGAGTCCGGAGCCGGTGCCGGAACAGCAGGCTCGCCCGGCTCGTGGTAGTGGCTACACCTCCACTGGTAATGACGACCGTCAGGAAATCATCAGTAAGCAGGCAGCGCTGAACACTGGCTTCAATCTGTTCTCGAAGCTGGTTGATCTGGGTGCCATCGTTCCGCCCGCAGCTGTCAAGAAGAATGGTCTGTATGACTTCTACATGGCAGCGTTCCATAGTGAGGCAGCCAAGTGTTTCAAGCTGTCCACTGGTAAGGACTGGGACATTGCCAAGGCCACCGAGAAGCCGGAGGATGACTTCTCCGAAGAGGTGAGTGACATTGACAATGGCGGTGAGTCGTGGTAACGAATGGTTTCGGCGAAGGCTGATACCTAAAACTTAGGGGCTCTTCGGAGCCCCTTCTTCGTTTAACGTTAAAGGAGAATTGATATGGATGAATTTCTGCCGTTCGTGATCGGCATCTTCCTCGCTACTGTCGTATTCATTTCTGTTCCTGACTGGAACCATAAGGTGACATATCCCATGATGGTGAGGGCTGAGAAGACCTGTTACTCCAACCATGGTATCAAGGATGTTGCATCCTTCGGGGACAAGAGTATCGTTGTCCGTTGTAACAATGGTGCGAAGTTTGAATTTGAAGAAGGGGACTATCGTAATGAATAAGGACTTTAAGGTAGGCGACTTAGTACATAGAGTTGCCAAGGTACATCCCCATCTCTCTTTAGATGGCATGGATATAGGGCGGCACTATGTAGTTACAGGCGCTCAGCGTGGTTTGATCCAAGTGGATGGAGCTAAGGGCTGGTGGCAGTCTAGCTATTTCAAACCAAGTGAGCGAACCGCTGTACTTCCTGCCGCTGCGCTGGACGTACAACATGGTGGTAGCCACTACAAGAAGCTTGCCATCCAGCCTGTTGAATACATCATGGCGAATAAGATTCCATACATGGAAGGTAACGTCATCAAATACATCACGCGTTGGAAGGACAAGGGCGGTGTGCAGGATCTGAACAAGGCCAAGCACTACATCGAACTACTGATTGAGAACGAGGAGAAGAATGCTAAAGCAGCCAAGTGATAGTTACATCGTAGAGTATCCGCAGGCCGTAGCCTTCGCAGAAG
>NZ_JAVWTF010000068.1:0-5849 GCF_036667855.1 Aurantimicrobium sp.
GAATGATGGGCATCAACGACGTCAACCTGAACGACATTCACTATCTGTCTGACCGACTGGTGGAGAACATTGCTCAGAGCGACGAGTCTCTGGCTGGTAACATCGAAGCTCCGATGCCGTCCATCTACAACGAAAGCTCTGCTGGTTTTGAGCAGGCTCGTAGTGAGGGTAGAACATACACGAGCGCCGATGGTAAGGAGAAGTTTGTGTTGTCTGATGCGGATTCAACGATGAGGCCTAACGGTTATCAGCGTCTCCGCGAAGCAACTGATCCTATCCCGTTGGGGGATTTGCTGGATCATAAGGTGTTGTACGAACAGCATCCTGATGCAGCTAACATCCCGATCATTGCTGTGGATAGTATCCCCGGTGGTGCGTTTGCTCAGTGGCATGGAGACACGGGTGAGATTTATGTGGCTAAGGATAAGATGCGGAAGGTTAGTCCTCGCACTTCCATCATGCACGAAGTCCAGCACTACCTGCAACAGCAGGGTGGTCAGCAGGAGAACTTCTTCAATGATGCAGTGGACCCGAGCGGCTATGCTGCTACCCGTCAGACGTATGAGAAGGCTCTAGCTAACAACGATAGAATGTCCCGCCTCGTGTTGGACAGAGCATCGGATCTGCGACAGGCTGCTCCTGACGCTGCACGGTTTGACGAAGTGCTGTACGACTTCAACAAGCCGGACTGGCAGAAGGCAGCTGAGCTTACGAAGATGGTGGACCAGAGCAAGGTTTCCCCCGAGACTGCTTCCACTATTGCTCGTTACGATGATAGCAGAACTCAGGCTAACGAACTGGTTGAGGGGATGAACGAAGCAGCTGATGCAAAGCTGGGCGCCTATCACCGCAACATCACAGAACGTGAAGCCTTCTACACTCAGGACAATGTGGACACTCCGCAGTCTGAACTCCCGCTGAACCCGGAGACGGAAGCAATGCGTACTCCGCGTTACTCCCCCTCTCGTCCTGAAGTTGAATTGACCAAGGGTGAAGTGGATGTTCCGAAGGTGCTGGCTTCCATGCCCCCGGATCAGGTGACGCTGGTTACTCCTCGTGCTGGTTTGAAGGGGTTGGATAACAAGTTGTGGAGAGCGGTGAAGGGAAGTGTTGACTACACTGGTGGACTGGGCAAGCAGTTTGACGACATGCTCCAGAACTCTGTGGGTCAGGCGGCTCACTCGGCTATGCACGCTCAGCGCAACATGGCTGATCTGGATAAGGGTATTGACGCCTACGCTGCTAAGCTGGCTAAGGACACTGGATCGAAGAAGGCTGCGGCTATTGAAACTACCAAGCGTATGATTGCTGATCGCATGAGTGCCTTGGAGAAGATTCAAGATCCGACTAGACGTGAGAACGCTCTGGCCAACTTTGTCCGTGACAATCCGGAACTGCGTCCGCTGATGAGAGCATACGCTGACATTACTCAAATGTCTAACGAGTTGGCTGATAACTTGGCTGCCTCGAAGCTCGACCTCACCAAGCAGGACAAGGAGTTCATCCAGAAGATTCGGGACAGTGGCTTCGGCTACACCACCCGTATCTATCAGATGCACGCTGGTAAGGCTGGCCGTAGTTTGGCCCGCGACTTCTTGAAGAAGGTGGATCAGGCTGGTAAGCGTATCGAACAGGGCAAGGATCTTAATGCCAAGCAGACTGAGGCAGTGACCATCTACACGGATGCCGCTTCCTACCTGATGGATCAGATTAAGATTCCGAGCATTGAAGATATGCAGGGTATGAAGACCTCTAAGCTGAACGACTTGATGAACACGTGGACCAACCATGACGTAGACACTTGGACGCAGAACTCGCTTGACGCTGCCAAGGCTAACGGTATGGATGATACGTCTGCTAAGGCTCACGTCAAGGATAGCATGATCGCTATGCTGGACTCGGTGAGGGATTCGGTAACTGTTGACAACCTGAATGCTAAGGCTGCTGCAACAATCAGAGAGTTGCTGGGTGTGAGTGGTAAGCCCGGTGCCATTGCTCAGAGCGTTGGTGGTCTGCGTCAGGACCGTGGCATCCTAGAGAAGCGAGTGGAAATGAATCCGGCTATTGAAAGACTGCTGGGTCGCATCACCACTGAGCCCTCCACTGTACTGGCCACTACGTTGGCTAAGCAGGGAGAGTTGCTGGCGCGCACCAAGCTCCTCATTGGTCTGCGTGATAGTGGGCTTGTGATGGGTAAGGCTGAGGCTAACACCAAGGGTAACGAGCAGTTCAGCTACCAGTTGTCTGGTGAAAGCGCCGGTCCGCTTGATGGTATGTACACCACCCCACAGGTGGCTAACATCGTCAACTCTACGATGGAGATGTACAGTAGCACTACCGATGCTATGGCTGCCTCGTTCCTTAACTCTGCTGCGGCAGGTGACAAGGTGTTGGGTAATGTAGCAAGCGCGGTTGCAACTGGTGCAGGCTGGGCTAAGCTGGCGAGCATTGTCTTCGATGGTTACAACCTCGCTCTGAACTTTGCAGGTAGTCCGTTCATGCTGGCTATGAATGGTGTTAACAATCCCGCCACTGCGGTGAGTGGATTGGTCGCTGGTAAGGATAGTGTGATGAACATCCTCACGGATGGTGGTAACAAATACAACGCCCTGTTGGATGATGGTGTGAAGTATCAGGTTGTGGATAGTGCACGTGCTCAGGAGCTTCGCTCTACAGCACACGATGCACTGAGGGATAAGATCGCTGGTGGTTGGGAAGTAACCAACGCACTGACTCGCGGGGCTGTTAAGGCTAAGCGAGGGCTGGTTGAAACCTTCTCCATGTCTGATGCGTGGGTTAAGCTTGCTGCGTTCCAAGATCGTGTTAACTTCCTCACTGACTTCTACAAGGCAGAAGGTGTAGACATGACGCCGGAACAAATCAAGACCGAAGCTGGCAACACTGTACGTGACACTAACATCACGTATGGTAAGACTCCCCCGGTGCTGCGTATGGGTGAGCGCTACGGTATCACCACCTTCATGCCCTACTTCTACAACGTGCCTCGCATGATGGTGAAGAGTACGGTTCAGGGTGTTAACGATGTGATGATGGGTGTCAAGGCAACCAATCCCAAGGCGCAGCAACTCGCTATCTCCAAGGGACTTGCGAGACTGGCTGGTAACGCAGGGTCGCAGGCTGCATTGATCCTCGGTGTTAAGGCTATGGCTGGTGTGCTTAATGCAGGTAAGGAAGATGAGATTGATGACATGAAGAAGATGTTGCGGGATGACTCTCGCTTCGCTGATCCCATCTATCTCGGCAAGAACGCTGACGGTATACCGTTGTTCTTCCGCACTTCCCGTATTGACCCGATGGGTCCGGTGAATGATATCGCTCGTGTTGCTCTGGACGATAGCATTGATACGGATGAGAAGGTTAGCATCCTGAATAAGCAGCTTAAGGATATGGTGTTTGCCAACCGGTTTGTTGCTGCTGCTGTCGGTGCTGCTCTTGGCACTGAACAGTCTAAGGTGATGTCCTTGTCGTGCGTGACGTACCCGAGGGGGCGCGAGGGGCTGACGGGCTGACCGTTATCAACGTAGCGGTTGTGCCATCCGAAGCCCCAGCTATCACGGTTCGCAGAGTGCATCGCACGGAACTGCGCTTCGGTCAGGCTCTCACCTGCCGGTACTACTACAGCAACACACATATCAATTGTCTCCTGATGGATTTACTTCTGGAAGGTCGGCTGGGGTATACACTAGAATGATGGCGTCAGTAACACCATATCCAGTACGACTTCGCGCCTCATCAACATCAGAGTACGCACCGTAGAATGTCGAGCCGTCACGACTGGTGACTACAAACACATCCTTTCCGAGTCGGAAGTTTCCCATACCCACCCCATGTTGTTGGTCCGCCGTAGTGGACTCGAACCACTGACCAACAGCTTAGAAGGCTGTTGCTCTATCCAGCTGAGCTAACGGCGGAAGGTGCCCACGACAAGGGGATGGCGAGTCTTCGTCAGATGTAGACTAAGCCTGCATTCGTGGGCGGTGAAAGGTTTAACGTTAAGCGGCAGCAGCCAGCTGGCCCTGCCACTGTGCAGCGGCTGCACGTCCAGCAGCGGCGGCAGCGTCAACGATACTTGCAGTGTACTGCTGATTACCACGGCGGATAACACTACCGTCCTCCAGATCCTGCGTCAAGAACGCGAAGGTACGGAGGGGATCGGTGATGATGGAACGGGTCGGGCTTGCACACTGTGCGTCGATCAGCTCAGCCAGACGCTTGCTCACCTTCAGGTAGTTGCTGAACTGTTCCTGATCGGTGGTGGTGTGGAACATCTTGAACTCGATGCGGTTGGCACCGTCGCCAGTACCGCCACGATTGCAAGCCACCTCGCTGGTGTACGGAGAGCGGCCCTGAATTGCGTAGCGCTGGGCAGTGTTGAGGTTGCGGAAGAAGAGGGCGATGTGGTTGGCAACCTGCACTCGCTGTTCGTTGCTCGCCAGACCACGATAGGCAGCGGTGCTGATGTTGGTATGGCAGCCAACACAACCACCGTTGTCGTTGCTCGGGGTGATACGCGTGGTCTGCAAACGGCCAGCAGCAGGCAGAGTCTCGTTGTAATCCAGCATCGCCTTGATGGGCGAGGCATCGGAGGTCAGCAGGCTCAGCTGCATCGGGGGGAAGGTGATTTCGGTGGGGCAGCGTGAGCAGCCCTCACGATCCACAGTGGTGTAACTGGTGTTGTCCCACATCCAGTTGAGGAAGTTGGACTGCGCTTCGACAGTCTGGAAACCAGTCTCGATTTCAAAGCCCACCAGCGTGGCGTCAGCCGGGTGCAGCGAGGGGAAGTCCACCACAAACCACGGGCGGGTCTGCTTGCCAATATGGCCAGCGGTGAACGATGTCTTCAGCGCAGCCATAGCCCGCACGGCGGCAGGGATGGAGCAGTTCTGGAAGACGGCGTATTGTTCGGCGGTGAAAATCATGGTGTCTTGTTCTCCTGGGGTTTCGTGTCGGGTGTGGTACGAACGTACAGCCAATCCTTGCCGCGCTCATGGAAGGTGTCCCACTTCGCAGTTCCGTCGGAACATTTGAAGAAGACCCATGCCTTGGCAGAGAAAGTGGCGTCGCTCATGGTGGGTTGGCGGTCGTTGGTAGCGAAGTGACCACGCACAGTCTCCGTTGTATAGCCTGCCCGTTCTTCCATCGCCTTGATGGCCTCGAAGGCATCGTCGCTGACGAGGTAGTATTCACCCTCAACCCTGTGATTGGGATTGCCAGTCTCCATCAGGGCGGGGTACTGACCGAGGGATATCATGGTGTATCCCTCGATCACTGCTTTGCCGACCAGCATCTGGTCGATCAGGTAATGCTCGTGCAACTGGAAGTCTTTCTTCAGACTGCCATACACGAACACAGGATGGAGCGATGTTTTGCTCACAGTCGCAGCCGCTGCGGGCGCCTTGACTACGGTGGTGGTAGCGGGTTCCGCCTTCTTATTGGGGCGGGAGGTCGGAGCCAACGGCTTCTTGCTGCTCATGTCTTATCCTGTTTAACGTTAAAGGGATTAGTTCTTGTTCTTGGTCATGCGTACAACTGGCATCACCATGTCGTTCGGCATCAGGCAACAGCCTGCACCAGTCGCAGCTTCCTCTGCATAGAAGCCATCACGAGCCTTGACGTAGATGCGCGAGTCGTTCTCCTTGAACAGACCACGGCTGCGCTCCTGCACGATACGGAAGTGGGAGCCCGGATGCACAGCGTCGAAACGCAGAGCATACTTGGACGAGTCACGGTAGATGGTGGAAGCAGTGCGAATATCGCTCATAGTTTTAGTTATCTCCTTGCAATGTGAAAAGAAAAGTACAGCCAAGCGTAGGAATTTTACGTGTCCC
>NZ_JAVWTF010000069.1:0-5569 GCF_036667855.1 Aurantimicrobium sp.
GAGACCGTCTCAACAACCACCCGATCCTCTCGCACATCGAAACCAGCACGCTGCACTTCTTGAACTTGGTTGTCGGTGCTCTGATCGCTGGTCGATACACGGGCATAAACGAAAGTGCGGGCCATTGTGCTGCTCCTGTCGGATCGGAAGGGTCGCTTTGACGTGGGTCCATAATAGCGATGGGTCTGTTTAGATTCAACCCTATTTTATGGTCCACTATCCAGCTATTTCCGGAAGGTCTACTTAACGTTCGTTTTACCGACCCATCCTGAGCTTGAGAATCCCTGCGGTGATGGCGGATGCGTTCGCATCAAGAGTTTGCAATGCGGTGACGGCGTTATCATGGGTTTCACTTGAGCCATTGGCTTTAGTCCACAACGCCATTTCCTCAATCGCCGCTGCAAGCGCGTGCTGGTTGTGCAACAGGAGGGTTAGTACGTCCGCCGCAGCTACATTGGCTTCTGTGTTGTCTGGCATGGCTGTCGTCCTTGAGGGAATGGATGCACGGATCGTAGCTCAGCAACTGGATGAACGGGTTGGCGCTCATATGCAGAATCCGCATGGCCCAGGTCGAATGTGTGACGAAAGCGACGGTGACGCGCTTCTGTGTGAAACGGATCGACCATTCTCCCTCGACACTCTCCAGATTTTGCGTGCAGGCGGAGAAAACCGGCTTTTGTTTGGTGTTCTAGAAGGCAGGGGGCTCTAGAATCAATGTTTCCGGGCATCGCACCACTCCAATGCCCTCGAATAACCATACTCAATGGCCCAGTTTCGACCGTTAAAACAGGGTTTATTAGGGGTTTTTTCATACTTTATTTTGTATAAAACTGGTGCAACTGAAGTTAGTGCAACTAGTTCGCGCTGATCCTGTACGCGAGATGCACGATAGGCATTATGCAGCCCTTGATTGCAAGTCTTGGGCTGCTCCCTGTTACTACGATTTATGCAGAAACGTGATGGGCTGCGAGGTATTTCTTGCCCTGTGTAGTAACTTCCGGATCGAGATAGGATAGCACGTTGAAATCGTCATCTGCTCCAGAGAATACCGCCTCTGCATTTCCAAGCAGAATCAATTCCCTCAATATACGAGCCTCATCACCGTCAACGTGTGCGACTTTGCCAGTTGCAATTGCAGCCAAAACTTTCAAGTGTTCGTTCATTGCTTTTACCTTTTCAAATCAACGGAAGTTTGCAGTTCCGAAAGTTCGGTTCTGTCAGGTGGCAGTATATCATGTATGAAGATCGCCCTCGGCCAACTAGGAATCAGTTGCATGCGGGCAATATAGCAACTACTGCCGCACAAACTCCACGCACACTTGAAATGGCTGCACCTCCCGGTTTATATGGCCTACAAGCGAATCGCACCGTGTGCGTTGCACTTCTACTGCGTGCATCCGTTTGTTCTAGAACGGAGCTGGTATAAGTTCGCGATCAACTGACACGGAGCCGACGTACAAGGCGTCGAGGGCGTCGAAAGAAAGGCAATCATCCAAACCTTCAAGGAACGATTCCGTCACGCTCAGGGAAGCGCGTAGGGGCTTCTCAACAACTGACACAAGGGCTTGGGTTGGCTGGTACTTGATCGGGCTCGCCAGTGCTTTGGCGTATTGGGCGTCGATGATCGAAGTGACTGTATGGGCTGGCCGTCCATGCAGCATGTCGAAAACCAATCGAAGGTCGACAGCGTCGAAGTGGAAGTTGTAACTGAAACGAGGGTTTGTGTTGGCGAACAGGAACTGGATCCGCTCGAGGGCTGGCAACAACTCCTGTCGATACTCTTTGCCGATACGTTCCCACTCGCTCAGAAGAACACTGGTGTCATTGTGGTAGTCGAGCCACGCACGGAAATCACCCACGGGTTCCTTGCCTTCAAGCTGGCGCTTAATGCCATCCAAAATACGAGCTGACGCAGTTTCGATTGTCTTCAAGTGTTCGGTGTGGTTTGGATTGGCTGGGTCGAGATGATCGACTAACCACGAGTACAGTGCTTGTCGCTTGCTTGGCTTGATCTTGCGGGACTGAACGACGGCTTGCACTACTTCCACGCCGATTATCTGGATAACACGCTGCACCACCTGCGAGAGCTTGTCATGCTCGGAAACTGCGAAACGAAGCAAAAGGTTTGCACGAGGGATTGAGGCGCCGCCGCTGTAATGCTTGGCACCATGCGAACGATTGAGCGCCATTGGCGCTATGACCAGATTGTCGGCTCTGAAAAGACCGATGGAAGCTTTACCATGTACAGGAGCGATATGGGACAACTCGAATGGAGCTTCGCCGTGGTCTCTGCGTAGACCATACCCATTCATCCGCTGACAACTCGCGTACACGTCGTACAGAGCTTCAAGTTCCTGCTGGTCGAAGTGGTGATAAATCTGAACGGTGCGGGCTCTGATAGCCTGACGGGCGAGTTCGTAGAAGAACGGGGAATTGGTAGCGCTGGCGATTCGCTTAACGTGGCGTGCTTTGTTGTTGAACGCAGTGCGGCAAGACGTATTGCAGAATTTCGCCGTTTTGCTGCTGGTGCGAAAACGCTTTTTGCACTGTGGGCAGGTTGGTTGACGTTTAGCTGTTGCTCTGAATGTTGCGGTCATTGGTGTTGGCTCCATTATGGGTGGCATTGATAGGGCTTTGGGCTTTGGGGTTGCATGGATCAGAGTGGAAGCAGAACGCATTGCAATAGCGGCGACGCTTCTGGACTGAGAAAACATGACCACAGTAGTTGCAGGTACAAGTCTTGTTCATCGAGTAATTCTCCTAGTTTGGTCTGATGCTTGGTGTTGTCGGCATGGCTCGCATTATTTCCACAGATACAATCTTTCGTATTTGCTCGTTGTTTATCGTTCTGTCTTGCGAGCGCTCCAGTTGAAGTCTGTTGTATGTTTGTCGATTCAAGTCAATTGCGTGCTGACTGACAAATTCAATCTGTCCTGAATGGCTAAAGTGCGATACTGCAATCAGAAACAGAGTGAGTAAAAAGCCGAGTGGTATCCTGCCGATGTACATTGGCACTTCCTTCTGTGGGGTTGGGGACAGGCCCGAAGGCCATCCAGAGTTGTGAGGCTGTGTGACTAAATTCGACAGTCGATCACTTCGAAAGCTCGGCACGAATCCGAGTTTCGATTGCATCGCGTTGAGCCTGACGCTCTGCTGCAAGTTCCCGTTCAACCTGACGATCAATACTCTCCTGTTCAAGTTGAACTTGTCGGGCAATGATCAATTCGTTCTCACGTTCAAGATTTGCACGATAATCTGACTCGACTTGAGCATGAATCGCCTTCATATCGGCTTTCTGCTCTACCTGCGATTTCTTCACGTAGAAGGTGATATAGGCGCCGAATTGGATCGGGCTCACATCGCTGTGCATGTATCCGGCAGCCAGGAATTCATCGCGGCGTTTGAATGCGGCCGGAAGACCCAAGGCCATGACGGCTAGCTGGCTCACTGTAGCGCGTATCGCGGGAAGTGCATTTTCGTCGCAAAAACCATCATCATAAAACTTTGCAGCATTGTCTTTCATTGATTGCAGGGTGGTTTTGTCAAAGGCTTTGAGTACGGACATCAGTTGGATTCCTTGTGGTGGTTGATTTTGTTGGCTCGGTATAGCTGCATGTAACAGCGTTGAGAGCATGTTTGCTTCGAAGCGCGTTTTGTTTCCATGGGATTGCCACAGATCACGCACGGGCGTACTAGGATCACAGCCATTCGGCCTCCTTGTTTTGGTTATTGGGGCGTAAGAATAACGAAAGGCGGACAAAACAAAGGGCCGGACGGCCCTGTGTCTATTGCGCTTCGTATTTGTGCTGAGTCCATCACCGCCAGCAACGGCTCTTTGAACAAACGGAGACGAACCCGTTTGCCCTGATGTACCAGTTTGTGCCAAATATCACTGGGTAAGACACAAGGTGGCGGAGGAAACAGCCCGCCATTGGCAATCTCAAGATGTTTGAGGAATATGGAGAAGCCACGTTGAACGTGGCTCACCCACCGTCACTGGAAGTGATTAGACAATGGCGATGAGATAAGAAATAGAAGTGGCAACATGAAGCTACTACCAGATAAAAACAGCGAACCCATTCAAACATGGTTGATTGAAACTGTTGTTGGAAGAGCCGGGAAGGATAACCGCTCTACATTGATTATTATAACACGGAAGTTGATTTTGTCAAGGTAATGCTTGCGAGGTTAGTTGGATTTGTGTACGGGCTTTGTTTCTGTGCCCCGCACTCAACGGGTTGCAGGGCGTGCCGCAAAACAACTTTACTCAGATGTCTTCTGTACAACTTCGGGGGGTATGGGGATCAGGGGGAGTTTTGAAATCGCCTCTAGTTTCTGTGCTGCTGTCGCACCTTGGCTGTACACATCGAAAGTCACAGAGCCTGTTTCATGACCAACTAGTTCAGCGATCAGTGCGCCTTGTACGGACGCTCTATGAAGCTGAGTGACGACAGTCTTTCGGATGGAGTGAAAAACCTGCTGGCTACCATATCCATGCGTTGTCTTGAGTCTGCCAAACGCTTTGGAGAGAGCGTCCGATCGAATGCCGTATTTGTTTTTACTGTCAGAGGGCACCAGATACCCGCCCTTGGATTGATCAACCAAACGATCAATGAGAGCTGACAGGGCAGGGTGGATTGGTACAACTCGGATGCCTGCTGCTGTCTTGGAGTCAACAATATCGAAGCTCTTTATACCGTCTGGCTCAATGACGTGTTCAGCCTTCAACTGACAAAGCTCTTCGATGCGGGCGCCGGTATATGTACCGAGAAGGATCAGATCAGCCAGTGTGGCGTGCCCCTCGGCTGACGCTGCTGCATGTAGTTTGCTGATGTCTTCCAGATTGAAATCTTTTCGCTGAGCATCGTTCTTGGCCTTTCCCCTCACCTGCGGCAGATCGTGATTTTCGAAGGGATTTGCACGATCTTTGAAATCTTCTCGCCAGCGAGCATCGTGCTTCATTGCCCATCTCCAGAACACGCTACCAGCCAGCAGGTATTGTGTCAGGGTCTTGCTTGCCAGCTTGAGGGAGTCCAGCCACGCCGACACAGCGTCAAAGTCGAGACTGCGTTCTCCTGTTTTCAAAAAGTCAGAAAGCTTCTCCAGCTTCGACTCCTGCTGGTCAATGGTCTTTGGGGCAATAGCTCGACCTTGCCTGTGTGTGCGGAATGTTGCCAATCTGGCCTTGGTGATTGGTGACCTCTGTTTGTGGGATTTCGGATCGATCAAGATGCCCTGCATTTCACCTGCTTCGGCTGGTGAAAGTTCCTGCACGGACGTGGCTACTTCACCGAGGGTTTCGAGTAGCATCTGGTGTGCGAGGTTGTGCAAAGCTATCTCGCCATCTAGCCCCGGCATTGCGTAAACACGGTCTGCTTCTGCACGTCTCCGCCTCCCATCTTTGGAATCGTCGAAAACGAGCCGGTGAAGCTCTTGAATATCTACTGGATTAAGTGGAGCTACTTCCTCCACTTCGCCAAGAACAACACGTGTCTTGAGCTGGCGGAAAACATCGTCAAATGCACGAGCAGAAGACGCAATCTGTTCTTTCCATGCATCACCACGGCTC
>NZ_JAVWTF010000070.1:0-5190 GCF_036667855.1 Aurantimicrobium sp.
AATACCGGTGAGCTTGGACTTAGACATCTTCTCGCCACCGACGAGGAGCCAGCCGTGACCATAAACCTGGTGAGGAACCTCAACACCGGCAGCCATGAGCATGGCAGGCCAGATCACGGCGTGGAAACGGAGAATGTCCTTACCCACGATGTGAGTCGCAGGCCACAAAGAAGCAAGCTTCTTTTCGTCATAGCCATAGCCGGCAGCGGTGATGTAGTTCAGCAGTGCGTCGAACCACACATAGACAACGTGCGAGTCATCCCAGGGAAGCTTGATACCCCAGTCAAAGCTGGAGCGGGAAATGGAGAGGTCGTTCAGACCCTGCTTCACAAACTGGATTACTTCGTTGCGTGCAGATTCTGGCTGAACAAAGTTCGGGTTTGCTTCATACATATCCAGCAGTGGCTGGGTGAAGTCACTCATGCGGAAGAAGTAGTTCTTCTCGTGCAGGTTCTCGACAGGCTTGGAGTGAATGGCGCAGACCTTCTCGCCTGCGAATTCTCCCGTGCCCTCAACCAGGTCAGAGTCCTGCTTGTATTCCTCACAGCCCACGCAGTAGGAACCCTCGTATTCACCGGTGTAAATGAATCCCGCGTCATAGAGGTGCTGCAGGAACTTCTTCACGTTGTCTTCGTGACGAGCATCCGTGGTGCGGATGAAGTCATCGTTTGAGATGTCGATGGTGTCGAGTAGGGGCTTCCATGCGGACTCCACAAGACGGTCAACCCACTCCTGGGGAGTAGCGCCATTTGCGGTGGCCGTGCGGAGGATCTTCTCACCGTGCTCATCGGTACCGGTGAGCATCCAGGTGCGGTCGCCTGCCTGGCGGTGCCAGCGTGCGAGCACGTCAGCAGCTACCTCCGTATACGCGTGACCGATGTGTGGCACGTCGTTGACGTAGAAGATAGGCGTGGTGACGTAGAAGCTTTTGCCGGCAGACATAACTTCTATTCTATTTCGCCCCAGATGGTGAGAAATACCGAGCTATGCGGCTCGATCGAAGGGAAGCGCAGCAAAGTATTCCTGAAGCTCTTCACGCTCATCAGAGTTCCAGTTGACCTCTGCAAGATACTTTTCTCGGATCACCTGAGGCACATACAATTTCAGATCGAAGGCAAGAGCAAAACCTGTCATGATCGCATCCGCGGGCTCTCCGGCGAAAAGCGCAGAATCGACAAATCTCAATCGAGTACGCACCACTTGGCATGCGAGAAACTCACGTAACTCATAGGCCAAAGTGGTTGCGTCGTTCATGGTTTTCATGTTACTCGCCTTCATTTTCTTTGTAAGTATCCAGAGGAATTTGCCGGCCAGCTACATTTCTCACAACCCCTTCGCCGCCAATGGGAAAACAAGAAACAGGCGTTAACCCCTTCTTCGTCACAAGAAGCTTAAGTTCGATGTGTACTCCGCGAACTGTTTTTTGCAAAAAGATACGTTTCCCTGAAAACGTCACAACTTCTGGGCCTTGAAGAACCGTATTCATAGCTTCCACAATGTGTTCTTCCGTCCAGCTCACCGGAAACTCGGTCTTCCCTGGACGAGACATTCCGTACTTGTGACCGCCAAGAGTGCTTTCAGGTTCGCCCTCAAGCACATGTCGGATGAACCGTTCACTTATAGCCACATGATCGAAAGAGAGGAAGGACATCCAAGCAGAATGCCTTCTCAAAAATGAAGCATGTTCCCAGAACTTTTCTCTGTGGAACGAAGCAGTGAAATGTTGTTGTGTAGGAGAACCTATTTAGCCGCGAGAGCTGCCTGATACAGCTCTCGCTTGGAGAGCCCAGTCTCTTCGGCAACCTGAGTTGTGGCCTCTTTGAGGCGCATTCCGTCGGCCACGAGCACCTGAACTTGAACGAGTCCGTCTTCCAGAGTGAGCGTTGCCGCAGTAGCCCCTCCGATCACCAACACGATCTCGCCGCGGACGCCGTCGGCCGCCCAGTCGGCGAGCTCTTCCAGAGTTCCACGCTTGACCTCTTCATAAAGCTTGGTCAGTTCTCGACACACTGCAGCAGGGCGATCAGCACCGAGCTCATCACGAGCATCAGCCAAAGACTCAGCAATGCGGTTGGGAGACTCAAAGAACACCATGGTGCGAGACTCGCGAGCTAAAGCGCGGAAGGTGGCCTTGCGTTCGCCTTGTTTGCGAGGAAGGAATCCCTCAAAGGTGAAACGGTCTGTGGGAAGCCCTGCCACGGCGAGCGCGGTAATCACCGCACTAGGCCCTGGAATAGCGGTGACCTGGACTCCTGCTTCCGCAGCGGCCTCAACGAGGTGGAAGCCTGGGTCACTGACAGTAGGCATGCCCGCATCAGAGAGCACGAGCACGTTGCCTTCTTTGGCCAGCTCAATGATTTCGGGGCTCTTGGTTGACTCGTTGTGGTCGTGGAGCGCAATCAAGCGAGGACGATTCTCAATACCCAGTGCATTCAAGAGCTTGGATGTCGTGCGAGTATCTTCACTGGCAATCACGGTTGCCTCGGTCAATGCCTCCACTAGTCGGGTGGATGCATCGCCCAAGTTACCGATGGGGGTTGCTGCCAGGATGATCACTCTCCCAGTTTGGCAGGGTTCTGGTCTGTAGGCTGAACTGGTGAAACGAGCGTTGGCCTGGGGAGCTCCTGCAGCAGTACTTCTGCTGGCTGCCGTTCTGCGCCTGTGGAACTTAGGCAACCCACATTCCCTCGTTTTTGATGAGACCTTCTATGTCAAAGACGCCTGGTCGTTGTGGAACAACGGCTACGAGTCCACCTGGGGCGATGACCCAGATAAGAAGTTCAATGCCGGCATTACTGATGGCTTCACCACTGATCCTTCCTATGTAGTTCACCCCCAGCTGGGTAAGTGGCTCATCGGTCTAGGTATGGCACTGTTTGGTGCTGACAATTCGTTCGGCTGGCGCTGTGGTGTCGCCATTGCCGGCATCTTGATTGTTCTGCTGGTGATGCTCATCGCGCAGAAGCTGTTCCACTCCACCACCTTGACCGTGGTGGCCGGTGGCCTGATGGCCATTGACGGCCATGCCATCACGCTCTCCCGGGTGAGCTTGCTGGATAACTTCGTCACGCTGTTTACTTTGGCTGGCTTCGGACTCGTACTTCTTGACCGGGAGCGAAACTTGCCCAGGCTGATGGCGTGGATGCGCCGGCGCCGTGCACAACTCGGCGAGGATGCGGATGGCCCCACCTGGGGTCCCACGATGTGGAACAGGCCCTACCTCCTTCTTGCTGGTCTGGCTTTTGGCCTGGCCTGCAGTGTGAAGTGGTCTGGGATGTATTTCTTGGCCGCCTTCGCCGTCTATGTCGTCGTCATGGATGCCCTAGATCGACGCCGCGTGGGTCTTCCGTTCTGGTTTTCAGCTGCAGTGTTGAAACAGGCACCCGCCACCTTCATCCTGATGGTGCCGATTGCCATCGCCACCTACATCACCAGTTGGATGGGCTGGATTGTGACCAGCGGTGGGTATTACCGCAACCTCGTGACCGCCGAATCTAGCCTGCGCTGGACGGGACCGCTGTCCTGGGTTCCCGACTGGGCGCAGAGCCTGTGGGCGTATCACGTCTCTGCGTACCAATTCCATGTGGGCCTCGTCACACCGCATTCCTACCAGGCCAACCCCTTGACCTGGCTGATTATGTGGCGGCCCACCAGCATGTTCTATGAAGGCGTCAACAAGGGTGACGCTGGCTGCACCTTCGACTCCTGCGCTTCCGCCATTACCGCCATTGCTAACCCCCTGATTTGGTGGGGTGGCACAGCTGCCCTGGCCTACCTGGCCTACCGTCTCGTTCGCTACCGCGAATGGAAGGTTGGCTTCATCCTGATGGGCATCGTTGCCGGATACTTCCCCTGGTTGATGTATCTGAACCGCACAGTGTTCCAGTTCTACGGCATTGTCTATGAGCCCTACATGATCCTGGCCATCACCTTCGTGGTGGGGCTCATCCTGGCTACCAAGGACGAATACAAGCGCAGCACGGGCATTGCTATTCTCACCGTATTTGGCATCCTGACTGTGCTGCTGAGCATCTTCTTCTACCCACTGTGGAGCGGAATGCAGATCCCCTATTGGTACTGGCACATCCACATGTGGATGCCCAGCTGGATTTAGCCTGTCCCACTGACCGGACACGCGAAGACACATTTCTCTAGTCGCTAACGAAGAGCACCCCTATGCTCATACTGTGACAGCGTACGTCTCAGCCTTTGACCTGTTTTCTATAGGTATTGGGCCCTCCAGTTCCCACACCGTGGGACCCATGAGAGCAGCCCTCGATTTCGTCACCGCTCTGAAGAACAAGAACCTCTTGGGTTCTGTCACCAGTGTGAACTGCAGCCTCTACGGCTCTCTCGGTTCCACAGGTATTGGTCACGGCACCCCCGGTGCCGTGATTGCAGGCCTCACCGGTCTTGCCCCCGAGACCTGTTTGCCCGAACAAGTGCGTAGTGCGTGGAGCAACCTCGAGAGCGACCCCACACTCAATCTCGGTGGAAGCCACTCAATAGCTTTCACTTCAGAGGACATTTCCTTCGAGCCCCGCACCAGATTGCCGGGTCACCCCAACGCGATGACCATCCGCGCCTTCGGCGCAGATGCACTCCCCTTGTTGGAACAGACCTACTACTCCGTGGGTGGCGGTTTCATCCGCCGCGACGGCGAAGAAGCTAGCACCATCACCACCGAGTGGCCATTGCCCTACGGAACTTCCGCAGCACTGTTGGCTCTGTGTGATGTTCAGAACATGACTATTGACCAAGTGGCCATGAAGAACGAGCTCTCTCAACACAGTGAGACTGAAGTCAACGAACGCCTGGATGCCATCTGGGACACCATGCATAACTGCGTGAACGCAGGCCTCACCTCCGCTGGGACTCTGCCCGGTGGCCTCAACGTGAAGCGTCGCGCTGCTGAACTTCGTGAACACCTTGTCACCGCAGATGCTGCCAATAGCCGCGACACCACTATCGAGTGGCTCCACGCCTTTGCCCTTGCGGTCAATGAAGAAAACGCGGCCGGAGGCCGCGTGGTCACCGCACCCACAAACGGTGCTGCCGGCATTGTTCCTGCCGTGGCCAGCTACTACCTGCGCTTTGTTCCCGGGGCTAACCAAGAAGGCATTCGCCGTTATCTCCTCACCGCCACCGCCATTGGCTCACTGTTCAAGGCCAATGCCTCTATCTCTGGAG